>CAKVCG010000045.1 GCA_934725525.1 uncultured Brachyspira sp.
AAAGTGACAAGATTGGATATGGGATTTACAAATTTTGAAGACCAAAAACTAGCGATACATGAAGCTTTGGCAAAAAATGAAAATATAGATTATTCCGAAGAGATTGTTAACTTCAATTTGTGGCAATATGTTCATAACGCTTCTTTACAAACGGCGGGAAGATTATTGGGCAGAAGTCTTATGGATTATTTGAGATAATAAATTTATTAATCGTAGCTTTATTTAACTTATTTAATTAAAAATCAAAGGAATATAATTTATGCCTGAAATAGAATCGAGAATATTGGGTAAAATAGAAGTTTCCAATAAAACTCTTTACCATCTTAACGGAAGCATTTTAGCTTTTGAAGATTACGATGAATTTTATCTTGTCAATATGGACGGCGAAGGAACTTATAAAATACTTCAATCTAAAGACGATAAAAATATTTGCTTTATACTTATCGACCCTTTTTTGGTATTTAAAGATTATCAGCCCGATATACATGACGAGGATATAAAATCATTGAGTATTGAAAGCGAGTCGGATATATATTTGCTAACTATAGTAACCGTTCCGAAAGGCGATTTGAAATCTATGACGGCAAATTTGATAGCGCCGATAGTTTTTAATATTAAGAATCATAAGGCAAAACAATGCACCGCTTTGGGAGATAAATATACGACTAAACATTTTATACTATCCGAAGATGACAATAACGAAAACGATAAAAAGGAAAAAAAATAAATGCTTGTGCTTTCGAGAAAAATTAATCAAAGTATAGTCATCGGAGACAATATAGAAATAATGCTCGTCGATATAAGAGGCGACCAAATTAAACTAGGAATAAACGCTCCGAAAACGGTTAAAATTTTCAGAAAGGAAGTTTACGAAGAAGTTAAGAGTCAAAATCTTGAAGCGTCTCAATCCACTATAGAAGAATTAAATATTTTAAGTTCGTTCGTTAAAAATAAATTGGAAAATAATAAATAATTTCTATTATTCTTTTATTAGTTATTTTAGTTAAAATAAATTCTATTTTATTATTGATTTTTAAATCATATATAGTATTATATAAATACTTAATTTTTTATAAAGAGAGAGCGTATGTTTTTTAAAAGGTTATGGTTATTTATTATTTTTATAAGTTTGTTTTCAAATATATCCGCATTTGCCCAAAACGAAAAATTAACTAAAGACGAAAGAGCGCTTTTGGATGCTGCTAAAACTGGAAAAGTAAAAAATGTTGAAAGACTTTTAAAAAAAGATATTAATATAAATGTAGCGGATACGGAAGACTCAAAAAATACCGCTTTAATATACGCCTCCGATTTTGGACATAAAGATGTGGTAAAAATTCTTGTCGATGCTGGTGCTGATATAGACGCGAGAAATGAAGCGGGAGAGACGGCGATTATAAAAAGCGTTTTCGCTATAAATTTTGAGCAAATAGACAGCAAGAATTATAATAATTATAGCGAAATAATAGATATGCTTTTAAATAAAAACGCCAATCTTAAATACGAAAATTCAAATAAAGAAACTGCCTTGATGCTCGCTCCAAACGGATTGAGAAGCAAATTGATAAGAAAAGTTAAAGACAATAGAGGAAATGTAAAAGATGCTTTCGGAGATTATCCCGTAATTTATGCTGCTTCCAAAAACGATATTTATTTACTCAGAACATTAATAAACGAAAAAGCGGATATTAACGAACAAGACGAAAACGGAGATACGGCTTTAATTATCGCTTCATATTGGGGGAGATATTCTATAGCAAAAACTTTAATAGACGGAAAAGCTAAATTAAATATTACAAATAATAGGGGGGAAAGCGCTTTAAAAAATGCCGTCTACAATAAACATTATAATATAGCGGACGCTTTAATAAAGGCAAAAGCCGATTTAAACATAAAGGTCGGTAACGAAAATCTTTTATTATTTTTATCTAAAAATGCTTATAATTACGATTATAGCGGAAGTATAAGGAATATACTTAATTCTGGTATTGATGTAAACGATAAAGATGAAAACGGAAACACGGCGTTAATCAATATAGTATCTGGAAAAGAAGATAAAAACCAATTAAAGAAAATAAGAGCCGTTATAAGCGGAAGAGCGAATATTAATATTCAAAATAAAGAAGGTTTAACCGCTTTAATGTTAATTGCATCGAGCGGAGATGATTCTACGATTAGAGCGCTTATTTCGGCAAAAGCAGATTTGGATGCGGAAGATAAAGATGGAAATACGGCATTAATATACGCGGTTCAAAATAACAATGTCGGAGGAGCTAAAGCGATAATAAGAGGAAAACCGAATTTAAATAAACAAAATAAAAACGGAAATAACGCGTTAATGATAGCTTCGGAAAACGGTTTTGAAGAAGTGGTTCGAAGTTTGATATCGGCAAAAGCAAATTTAGATATGCAAAATAATAAAGGGGATACGGCTTTACTTTTGAGCGTTTATAATAAAAAAAATAATGTGGTGAAAATTCTTATAGATGCGGGAGCGGATATTAATATAAAAAATAAAGATAACAAGGATATATTATCCGTTATAAGAAAAGGATACGATTATTTAAACATTATAGAAATCGTTTGCCCTATAACTTCAAAAGAAGAAAGTTTTATAGATTATGCTAAAAACGATATAAGCGGCGTTAAAAACCTTTTAAACGATAAATCCGTAAATATAGACGCTCAAAATAAATTTGGAGATACGGCTTTAATAAAAGCTTCTTTCAATGGACAAAACGAAATAGTATCGACACTGCTTAATGCAAATGTCAATTTGAACATACAGGATAATTTTGGGCATACCGCTTTAATAGACGCCTCAAGGCAGGGGTATGATAAAATTGCCAAACAACTTATAGACGCAAAAGCCAATTTAAATATTCAAAATATTTATGGTAAGACGGCTCTAATACTCGCATCATTTTATAATCATTCGGATATTGTAAAAATGCTTGTAGATGCGGGCGCAAATAAAAATATAAAAGATAATGACGGCAAAACCGCTTTAATATATGCAAGGGAAAAAGGCTATAGCGATATAGTAAATTTATTAAGATAAAATGATTAAAAATTTAGCTATTAAAATAAATATTTTTATACAGTACGAGCCATTATTATAATTTTTGGCTGTTTTTTCATTGCAAAACTCTTTATTGATAAATATTTTTTATGTTATATCATATTGATAAAATTAATTAATTAGATTTTTATTTTATGAGATTATTTTTACTAATTCCTATATCGTTTTTTTTATTTTCATGTTTAACGACTCCGAAAATAGATTTGAAAAATAACGATTCTAAAATTTGGATAGACAATATTAAAAATAAAACGGTTGCGGACGATTACGAAAATATTTATAGGTTTGATAATAAAGCCGATTTGAATATATTTATTTACGGATATTATTCTACCGCAATAAAATATAAACTTTTTGAAGTCAAAAACGAGCGAGCTTTTTATTATAACAAAACGACTTTGAAAAGCTATATAATTAAAACTTTGCCAAATTTGAATTTTTACGATTTTAATTTGTCAAAAAAATTATATAATCCTACAAAACAAGTCGCGTATTTTGAAAATAATTTTAAGAATAAAAATATTTATATCGTTATCGGATTAATATTGAAAGATAATATTTTGTATGTCGCTAAAGATTATTCTGAAGATTACAAAAATAAATTAAATTTATGGTTTGAAAATAACGGAAATTTTGACGAAAACGAATGGCAACCGATTTTAAGCGCCGATTGGAATTCTTATCCTCTGCCGACAAAAGACGATTTGGATTGGGAAAATATTTATAAAATTGGCGAAATAATTTAAAATATAGTTATAATATCCTATAAAAATCTGCAAAAATTTTGTAAAAATAGTTATTTCTTTTTATTCCATTTTTTATTAAATATTTTATTATTTGTCTTAAAATCAGTTTAAATTAATAAATTTTTTGGAGAATAAAATGGAAAATAGTATTTTATACGATAAAGATAATTTTAAAAATACAAAAGCGTTAAATAAAAGTAAAAAGAAAAATAGAATAGGCGAGCTTTATTCTGCTCTTTCGCATGGAGCGGGAGCTTTGCTTGCGATTGCTGGCTTCGTTCTTATGCTTGTGAGGGTTCATAATAAAAACGCCGTTATTCCCGTTATAATTTACGGAGTCGGAATAATTCTTCTCTATACTTTTAGCTCTCTTTATCATTTTCTGCCGAGCGGAAAAGCTAAAAATATTTTTCGCAAATTCGACCATATAAGCATATATATTTTTATAGCGGCGACTTATACTCCTTTATGCGTTTTTTCGCTTCCAAGAAATATTGGGATTTTGATTTTGGCTGTAATATGGACTTGCGCGATTTTGGGCGTCATATCGAATACTATTCTTATTTATAAAAGTCCTATACTCACAATAATTTTATATATTTCAATGGGTTGGATTATAGCTTTTGCGTTTAAACCTTTGATGAGCGAATTTGAAATATTAAAATTGAATTGGTTAATTTGGGGAGGAATATTTTACACGATTGGAGCTTTTTTATACGCGCTTGGAAAAAAGTTTAACGACAGAACGAAACAATTTACTCATGATATTTTTCATATATTCGTCTTGATGGGTTCGTTTTCGCATTATTGGTTTTTATATCGGTATGTTATAGTATAAATTTTTATTTTTAATTGTTGCAGTGTTTACATTTTATAACTAGACAAATGGATATTGTTATTATACTTCAACTTATATCAATAGAGTAGAGATAGTCAAAAATTAAGTAAATAAACTTATAATTTTATATATAAAATATAAATAAAAAGGCATCGTTTTTAAGCGGTATCTTTTTTATTTGTATTATTCGCTTCACTCGGCAATACTCGTAATGACATGAATTATTTTTGACATTTTTTATTTTTATTCTATTATTTATTTATAAATTTTTGGAGTATAAAATAATTAAATGGTAAAATATATCGATATAGAAGAATTCCTAAAATTAGAAAAAGAAAATTTTCCGATAATAGATGTTCGCTCGCCTGCAGAATATAATCATGCCCATATTCCCAAAGCTCATAATGTATATTTATTTGACGATAACGAGAGAAAAGAAATCGGAACTATATATAAACAAATCGGCAGAGCAGAAGCCGTTTTGAAAGGTTTAGAATTTGTCTCTCCAAGAATGACTATTATATTAAAATCGATAGACGAAATAACTAAAAATTATAATAATCGCGATAATAAAAATAAAATACTTATGCATTGTTTCAGAGGAGGAATGCGAAGCGAATCTGTCGCTTGGCTATGCTCGAATTATAAATACGATGTTTATGTTTTAAGAGGCGGTTATAAAAGCTATAGGCGCTATGCGTTGGATTCTTTTAATAAAAATTATAAAATATATTTACTTACGGGAAAAACGGGAAGCGGTAAAACTTTAATCTTAAACAAATTAAAAGAGCTTGGGCATAATGTTATCGATTTGGAATATTTGGCAAAACATAAAGGCTCGGCTTTCGGCGGAATAAACGAAGGAGAACAACCTACGCAGGAGCAATTTGAAAATGATTTGTCGAAAGAGCTTTGCAAATCGGGTAGCGATAAGATATTATGGTTTGAGGATGAAAGTTATTTAATCGGGAAAATAGCTATCCCTAAACCTTTATTTAACGCTATGAAAGAACCTCAAAAAATTATTTATTTAAATGTTTCAAAAGAGGGCAGGGCAAAATATATAACGGAAATTTACGGAAAATACGATATAAACGATTTGGAAAAATCAATTCTAAAAATTAAAAATCGTCTTGGAGGCGAGAGAACAAAAGAAGCTTTGGAGCTTTTGCATAGCGGAAAAATATACGAATGCGTTTTGACTCTGCTTTATTATTACGATAAGGCTTATAAATTGAATATAGTCGAAGATAAACTTATAAATATAGAATGCGATAATTTGGATTTCGATTCGATAACAAAATTAATTTTAAGCAAAATATAAAAAAGACATCGCTTTTAATTGCAATGCCTCTTTATATAATCGTCATTGCAAAGGCTTGACTGAAGAAATCCATACAAAATAGATTGACTCGCCTCCAACAGCGGGCTTTAGCCTCGCTGCAATGACTATTTAATTTTTATTTAGAAAGATTCAAAACCCTCCGTATCGTCTTTAGGGTTATTAAAAGTGGAACCAAATTCATTGTCTTTTGAAATTGGTTGAACGGGTTTAGTCTCTTCATAATTTTTCTTTATCGGACTTTTTATTTGATTTTTTAGCGGACTCTTTATTTCCAACGAAGATTTAGATTTATATGCGTTATCTTCATATTTTTTATCTTCAGATTCCGTATTGTCTAATTTTTCTTCTTTTTCATTTTTATCTTCTTTTTTCTTCCCTTCGGTTTTATTTTCTATAACGGTATTATTAGAGCCCTCTTCCTCTCTTAATTTAAAGAATTCCATAGCGTTTAGCAATTCTTTAGCTTGCGAGAACAGGGTTTCAGAAGCCGCGGTAGATTCTTCGACTAAAGCGGCATTTTGTTGAGTAGCCATATCCATTTGAGCGATTGCTATATTTACTTGGTCTACTCCCGATTGTTGTTCCACGGCGGTAGAGCTTAAATCTTGCATTATTTTAGCCGTTTCTTCTATTTGATGTTTTAAGTTTTCAAATATTTCTTTAGATTCTCTTGCCGTTTCCGTAGCTTTAGCCGTTTTTTCTTCAGCGTCAGATACTAAAGTCGTAATATCTTTAACGGAAGCTTGAGTATTTTGAGCCAAATTTCTAACTTCAGACGCTACTACCGCAAATCCTCTTCCTTGCTCGCCCGCTCTTGCCGCTTCAACTGCGGCATTTAATGCAAGTATATTTGTTTGAAAGGCTATATTTTCTATTATTTTTGTAATTGCGCTTATTTTTGAACTTGATTCGTAAACCGCTTCTATGCTTTGAGTAGTTTCTTCTATTATTCTTCCAGCCTCTTCAATAGCGTTTCTTGAATTAATCATCATATTATTGCCTTCAACCGTATGGTCTGCGGAAGATTTGATTGTGGAAGCGATTTCTTCCATGGAAGATGCCGTCTCTTCAAGTCCAGACGCTTGATTTTCCGTTCTATCGGATAAATCGACATTTCCTTGAGCCACTTCTTCCGCCGAAGATTTTACCGTATTTGCACTATAATAAACGAGTCGAACTTTTTCGTTTAATACCAATAAAAAGTTATTTATAGCTTTTGCTATCATTCCGAATTCGTCTTTTTTAGCAATAAGAAAATGAGGAACATCCCATCTCAAATCTCCATGCGATAATTTAGTTAAATCTTTCGACAAAGCGCTTAATATTTTGGTTATTTTTCCTATATATAAGAATATTAAAATAGAAGTAACTATAAGTATGGCTACGGTTCCTATTATCGCATATCTTCTCATAGTATGAATATTTCCAAATAATTCTCCCGACTCTACGCTCATAACTATAGCCCAATCCGATAAAGGTTCTCTATTAAAAGTAGCTATAGATTCTTTTCCATTAAAAGGAGATTTAAATTCAAAATATCCCGATTCGTTTTCCCTTGCATATTTTATATAATCCGCTTCTTGTAAAACCTTGCTTCTTATATGAGAAGGAATCGGGTCGGCTATAACCATTCTGTCTCTGTCTACTATAAAAGGATGACCCGTATTTCCAAATTTAACTAAATCTAATTCTTTGTCTATGAAAGAATGCCAATCAACCATAACGCAAACCGCACCTATTATATTTCCTACGCTGTTTTTAACGGCACTGAATATCGCTATTAAAAATTTTTCATTATCCAAAGGAGATACTACTGCCGTATAATACATTGAAGTTTGCCCAGCCGTAACTTTTGACCATAATTCAGAATCTCTCGCTCTAATATCGTAATTGGAGTTTAAAAATATTCCATTTGATGTATCCAATATGGGTTTCCCTTGCATATCGTATATAATTAAAGTGTCTATTTCACTATTGTTTGCGACTATATTTTTCATAACATTTTCAGCTATTACTCTCGTCTCTTCCGTATTGAAAGCCAAGTAATTTCTTATATCCAAAAACCCAGAAGAAACCGAATCGGATATAACTATAGCTTGATTCAACCAAACATTTATCATTCTTGAATATACTTTAGTAGCGGATTGAAATCCAAATATTGAAGAATTTCTTATTCCTCTTGAGCCTATATCTATTATTAATGTAACCAATATTATAGTCATTACGGTTACTAATGTCATAACGAAGAAAGGGATTTTTATTCTTAAAGATTGTAATTTTTTCATTTCTGAAACTCCCATATTTTTTTAAATTTGATTTTTATATTTTATATAATAATTTTATTTTTATCAAGTAATAGTTTACCCGTTTAATTATCGGAATATTTTTCGGTAAAATTCATTATTAAGATTTATTTTTTTATTTTCCGCCTCGCTTTTTCTTAAATATAGAGGAGATAAAGAAAATATATTGTCAAAATCTCCAGCTTTAAATCTGCTTTCAGATAAAATAATTGAATTTGACGCTTTTATTATATTAAAAGAATTATCCAAATCGTTTATTTTATAATTTTTTAAACTTTCCAAAAAAATTTCTTTATTTTTAGAAAAACCGTCTCCGCATAAAGTGATAATTTCGTTTTCATTTGAAATAGAATCGATTAAATCGATTAATTCGTTATAGGTTAAATCCAAATTTTCTTTTATTTTTTTATCGTCTCTATAAATATTCGTGTAAACGCTACCTTTTCTCGCCTCGATTAAAGCTAATTTCAAGCCATCGAACGATTTTATATTTTGATACAAACTCTCCAAACTCGAAACGCCAATTATTTTAATATTTTTTGCATAGCAAATACTTTTTATCGTGGCAAAAGCTATTCTAATAGAAGTGAAAGAACCCGGTCCGATTCCAAGGACTATGCAGTCGATATTATCCAAAGACAATTTATTTTCTTTCAAAAAGTCGTTCAATATTGGAATTAGCTCGCTATTATGATTTTTAATATTTTCTTTATTTATTTCGATTATAGAATTGTCCGATTTTAAAGCTATTGAAAAGCTGGAGGATACGGTATCGAAAGCGAGTATATTCATGAAATTAAATTTAAAACCAAGCCTTTAAGTCTCATTACTCTATTTGCAATCGCTATATGGTCTTTTTGATTTTTAATTATATCTCTATATAAAGAATCAAGCTCTTCGTTTATTTTTGAAACGACATTGTAAGTTTTTTTACTCATGCTCAAATTTCTAACTCTATAAGCGTCTTTAATCACTTTTTCCACTAAAGCTCTAATCAAATCTCTGAATTTTTGGAATTCTTTTATATTTGAACTTTTTTCAAGCGCATTTCCCGCATCGTATATTTGTTTTTTTAGTTCGTTTAATTCGTAGGAGTATTTTTTTATTTCCATATCTTCTTCAAGCATAGACGCGAAATTGGAAGATACGACCGAAACTTTAGACGAAGAATCCATTGATATATTCTTAAGATTGATTTCTCTGTTTCTTCTTTCTTCGACTCTTATCATAGTTTACTCCAAAAAATATAAAATATTATGTTAACTGAATTATGTTAACTTAACATAATTTTTATAAAATGTCAATATTTAATAATTCGTATTTTTTTATGTTTTCTTTATTATTTATTTGCGTATTTATTTGCGCGCTCGCCAAAGTCGGACAATGACTTACGCAATTAAATTTATATCTTAAAAAGTTGATAATTTATTTAATATAATAATAATTATTAAAAAAATACTTGTCTTTTTTAAAATAATTGTTATAATATAAATAGAAAATTTTAAAAAGCCGAAAGCCAAGAGGCAGACGGTGGGGAGTAAAGTTATGACAAGAACATCTAATTTAATTAAGGTAAGAAATGGCTTACTATATCTAATAGTTATAGTAGCAATGTCATTGGTAATGGTTATTGCCTGCAAAAACAAGCCGACTCAAACATCTAACTTTAGCGGGGTAGATTTGAATGACAGCATAACAAACGGCGCCGCAGACAATGGAGCGCCAGGAAGTCTCAGTGGCTTAGACGATACTTTACAAGCGGGCGAATACAAATCAGTTCAGGAATTTCGTATAGATAATAGAACATTCTCATATAAAGTGGAATTAAAAAAAGAAAGTGAAAAATGGACTTTGATATGGAAACAAGGAGACTATAAATTCGAAGGCGAAACTAGTTATGGCGGAAACGATTATGGAGTTTTAAGAACTCTCATAAGAGATAGCGAAAGTGATAAAGATGGTAAAAAGGCTTTTGGAAGAAGGGAAGTGGGTAGCGAAGAAGTTTTCTATATTACAATTAGCGAAGATGGTAATTCGTTAGAATTCTACCCTAATAAATGGACAATTCCTATAAAGTGTAATAAAATTAGCTAAATTCTATAAAAACAAGAGAATAAAGGCGATGCATGAAAATGTGTCGCCTTATTTATAGAATTAATTTTCGGGTTTGAAAAAATTTAATCTCAAAGCGTTAGCGACTACGCAAACTGAACTTAAACTCATAGCAAGAGCGGCAAATATAGGATTTAATAATAAGTCTTTTCCCATTATCGCTACTAAAAAATTGCCAATTGACGAATTAATCAAACTCTCTCTAAATATATGCAATAATCCCGCGGCAACGGGTATTCCTAAAACATTATAACAAAAAGCCCAAAAAAGATTCTGCTTAATATCTCGCATAACCGCTTTGCTTAATTCTATAGCCTCAACTACATCTTTAGTTTTAGATTTAACCAATACTATATCGGCGCTTTCAATCGCCACATCAGTTCCGCTTCCTATAGCTATTCCAACATCCGCTTGAGTTAAAGCGGGAGCGTCATTTATTCCGTCTCCAACCATAGCCACAATATAATTTTTTTCTTGAAGCTTTTTCACTTCTCTTGATTTTTCTTCGGGTAAAACTTCAGAAAGAACGATATCGATTCCCGTTTCATTTGCAATTGTGTTTGCCGTATTTTTATTGTCTCCCGTTATCATAATCGTTTTTATATTTAATTTATGAAGTCTGTTTATAGTTTCAATACTGTCTTTTTTTAATTTATCGGCGCAGGCTATTATTCCTAAAAGTTTTCCGTCTTCTGCTATATACATTGGAGTTTTTCCTTCTTTTGAAAGTTTTTCAGCTTCGTTAAAAAATAATTCTACTAATATATTTTCTTTTTCCATTAATTTTTTATTTCCGATTAAAATTCTTTTTCCGTCTATAATAGCGTCTATTCCAAAACCCGATAAAGCTTTAAAATTTTCTACTTGCAAAAGTTTAAGATTTTTTTCTTTCGCTTCTCTAACTATCGCTTCTCCCAAAGGATGCTCGCTTCCGTTTTCTGCGCTTGCCGTAAGTAATAATAATCTTTCTTTATCGTTTGAAATAATATCCGTAAGATAAGGTTTGCCTTCCGTTAATGTTCCCGTTTTATCGAACATAACGGCGTTTATTTTTTGAGATAATTCTAAAGCCTCCGCATTCTTAAATAAAATTCCAAGTTCCGCTCCTTTTCCCGTTCCAACCATTATAGCGGTAGGCGTGGCTAATCCCAAAGCGCATGGACAGGCTATAACCAAAACAGATACGAATACCGTTAAAGAAAAAACAAAATTATGAGTAGCTATAAACCAAGCTATTGCTGAAATTAAAGCTATCGTTATAACGGCTGGCACGAAATATGACGAAACTACATCGGCAATATGCGAAATCGGCGCTTTCGAGCCTTGCGCGTCCTCTACTAATTTTATTATTTGAGCGAGCGCCGTATCTTCTCCAACTTTTGTAGCTTTGAGCTTAAAAGTTCCCGTTTTATTTATTGAAGCGCCAACTACTTTATCGCCAATATTTTTTTCTATAGGAATGCTCTCGCCCGTAAGCATAGATTCATCAACAGAACTATAGCCTTCAATTATCTCTCCGTCAACGGGAATTTTCTCTCCAGGACGAACAATCAAAATATTTCCGATTCTCAAATCTTCAATTTTTATTTCTTTCTCTTCTCCGTTTTCAATTATTCTTGCCATTTTAGGTTGAAGTCCCATAAGTTT
>CAKVCG010000046.1 GCA_934725525.1 uncultured Brachyspira sp.
GATTATTCTCATACTCCCGATAGTTTGAAAAATATTTTAATAGAAGCTAAAAAATTAAATCCAAATAGAGTAATAGTTGTTTTCGGATGCGGAGGCGATAGAGATAGAAAGAAGCGTCCGATAATGGCAAAAATCACGGAAAAATATTCTGATGTTTCGATTCTAACTACAGACAACCAAAGAAGCGAAAGCATAGAGCAGATAATGTCGGATATTGAAGTTGGTTTTAAAGGATTAAATTTTAATTATAAAAAAATTATCGACAGAAGAGAAGCTATAAAAGAAGCGATAAGAGAAGCTAAAAAAAACGATATAGTTATAATCGCTGGAAAAGGACATGAAACTTATCAAATATTTCCAAATAGAATTGTAGAATTTGACGATAGAAAAGTAGCAAGAGAATTTTTAAACAAATTTTTTAATAAATAAAATTTTTGAAAATTAATTATAAAACCCAATCGAGTTTTTCTTCGCCTCTTGTAACGCCAACGGGCAAATTTGTAAAATTAGCTTTTTCAACCAAACCTTCTAATCGTTTTATTCCGACTATATCTATTCTTGAAATCGTAGCGTATCTTATGGCATCTGGACTAGCCATTGCGCATGTTACCAATATTGAATTAACTATATTATAACTCACGGAATAATCGTATAATTGTATAAGTTCTTCATTAAATATAGGTGTATAAGATTTTCTAAAAAATATTATTTTTTTAGTAGAATGCAAACTTTTTCCATCTTTTGCGAATATAATCACATATTTTTTATCGGTAGTTTTTAAAGAATAAGGAATTAAATTCATACAAGAGACTATTTTTAAAGCCGAAGATGAGAATTCTTCTTCTTTTAATTTAAAGAAACTTTTAATACTTTCGCTATATTTTGATTCTTTATACTCTATTAATTTCTTACCTACATCTTTATAATTAGAATCTATAATAATAATATTTTCCAATACTTCTATAGCTTTATTTATATTTCTAATTTTATCATAGCATTCTACAAGAGTATAAAGCATGTCTAATTTTAATTCTTTATCAGGCGTGTTATATTCAATTGCAAGATCTAAAGCGGTTATGGCTAATTCTATATTATTTAATTCCATATAACATAAAGCTATTTCATATAAAGATTTAGCGGCATAAGTTTTATCATGCGAAGAGACTTTATAATATTTGATAGCGCTTTTATAATTTCCCCTCCCCTTATAGGCTCTTCCTAAATTATAATTTAATAAAGTATCATTTTGATTTTTCTTTATAAGAGCTTCTATTATAGATATGGCTTCAACATAATTTTCCATATTTACAAAACAATATGCCTTATATTTTAATGCGTCTTTATTGGTTTTATCCAATTCCAAAATATTATCGAAATATTTTAAAGCCGTATCATACTGTCTATTATCATAATATATAACACCTATTTCCATGGACACTATATTTTTGTAATTATTGTCTAATTTCAATAAAGTAAGAAATTGAGATAAAGCCTCTTCGTTTTTACCTATCTTGCTTAAAGATTTTCCAAGCGATAAAACCACTTCTGGAGAGTAATATCCTTCGTCTAATGCATGCCTATATTCCACTATCGCAAAAGGATATTCTTCGGTCTTAAAATAACAATCTCCTATCATAGCATGAACCTTAGCTCTTTCGTTTTCGTCAACTTTATTTTTCGAAAGAATGCCTCTAAGTTTTTCTATAGCCAAATTGTTCTTCCCTTCATTTGCAAGTCTTTTAGCTTTTTCAATATCCGAAACTATATATTTGAAAAACTTAGACAATATTTTTCCCGCTACTAAAAGAAGTATGCAAAATACCGATAAAAAAACTATAATATATATGTCCATAAAGATTCTTAAACTATTTTAAATTTATTCAAATTATAATTATGTTAATATTATTCGGAATTATTTTCAATATATAAAGAAGTTTATTTTATAAAATATTAACAATCAATACTTATAATTAATCCTCATAAGTTTCAAATCCGCCGATATCATAAACAAACATGGCAAAAGTATTAAAGTCAAAATAGAGGCAAATAAAAGCCCGTAAGCCATAACCATAGGAACTATCAAATCCTTTACTTCGCCCGAAAAATCCACGCTTATGCCGGGATAATCTTTTGAAATAAAGTTATTTTTTACTTCTTACGCCGCTAAAGTGCCGTTTCCGATTATTTTTATATCAATCGCTAAAACATATTTGCAATTTACTGGACGATTTATTTAAATAAAAGTGTAATATAGTCGGAATATAAAATAATAAAATGAAAGTTAATCCTATTCGTTAAAGGAGATAAACTTTTTATAATGAAACATATTTTCCCATAATTGCTTATTAATAACAAGGGGCTTAATATTAAACCCCTTATTATCAATTTTTTTATTTTAACGGATGGCACTTACATCGTCATTGCGAGCGTTAGCGAAGCAATCCAAACAGAGTAGATTACTTCGGCTATCGCCTAGTAATGACAAATTTTCCATACAACCGAAGACTGGCGCCTGCCCGCTGTAAGCGAAGTCTTCGGTTGAAATATCTTCTTTAAAGCTCTGGCAAATACCAAGTTATACCCGTAGAAGCGTTAAAGCCTAAAACTTTAGCCGATGCATCAGCGTTATCTCCCAATTCGGCTTCAAAATACCATTCTAAATTTTGGATTGGAGTAACGCTAATCTCTCCGTAAACATTCCAAGCTAAAGAATAAGTATCTTTTTGATTATTATATTGGCTTCCCGTAATCTCTAATCCCAAAGAAGGCTCTAAATAAAGAGACACTATATCCGAACTTGCGCTTAATCCCAAAGCTGGCATCAATTGTAATTGCCAAGCCGTTTTATCAAAGCTATTAACTCCATATTCGGAATAACCCGCATTTGCTATTTCTTGCCTAATATCAGCGCCTTTACTTGATTCAATAATATTAAAATCAAGTTCGCTTGCAGGAAGATTTTTATCCAAACCCGTGTTGTAAACAATTTTAACGAAAGGCTCAAGTTCAACATCTTCAACCATAGCGCCAAAATAAAGTCTGAAATCGAACCCCAAAGTTTCGTATTTACTTTTAGCGTCTCCGTTTTTAGCGGAATTGTAGCCGTAATTTAAATATAATCTAACTTGCGTCAATATATCGTTTCCCGTATAATATCTGAATTCAGAATTAAGTTTTATAGCGGTTAAATTTTGTTTAGTGCCGTCTTCCAATTTATCGTTTACGATTCCAATTTGAATAGGAATAGCCATTCTAAAAGCGTTATCCAAAGCGTTCAAAACCAAAACGGGAGTATGTCCCGTAGCCACAACGGTTTTAGGATTTGCGCTTCCGTTATATTTTGAAAATTTTTGTCCTATGCTTAAAGAATAACCAAAGCCCACGCTTATCGTAGAAGAAGTATAACCTATTCCAAAAGAAGTATTAGGAATAAAATCATACCAATCGGGGTTTGCATTTTGAGAAATTAAAGCTCCGAAAGGTTCTCCCGTTCCGTTATCGAATCCGAAAGTTCCTCTAATCGTATCGTTTCCTAAAACGAAGCCTAAAGTTTCAAGTCTAGCTTTAAACTGATTTCCGTCCGTAAGGAAGTCAATCCAATCGCTGTCAACTCCATACATACCAAAAACTTGAGCGCTTGTCAAAGAAATTAAAGCTATAGCGCTTAAAATTATTTTTCTAAATTGTTTTTTCATCGTTATTATCCTTCGCCAAATTTGGCATTTTAAATTTTTGTTTTTAATTTTTATTTTCAAACAACTTCTATCTCAAACCGACATTTATTTATTCTTCATTAATTATTAAACTTTTATTTTATTTAATCTCTAATTCATTGCCTTCCTCCTTTAGTAATTAATTTTTTAAATAGTTAATTAATTAAGTTCGTTTATTAATCTTAATTGTTTGTATATTCTAACATATTTATAAAATAATGCAAGCGTATATAATAAAAAATTCCAATTATGATTTTGGATTACTTCGCCACTCTGTGAGCCTTTGGCAACGCTCGTAATTACAATATTTTCATACAGTCATTGCGAGATTTTATCGAAGCAATCCAATCTGTATAGATTGCCAAATCTCCGCTTTACATTAAAAATATATATGTTATACTTTTGAATATTTGAAATTTTAATATTGTATAAAAGGACGATTATGTCGAATATAAGCGTTATTGGAGCTGGAGGCTGGGGACTTGCGCTTGCTAATATTTTTTCCGAAAAGCATAATATAAAAGTCTGGGTTCACAGCGAAAAAAGTTATAAATTATTAAAAGAAAATCATAGAAACGATAATTATTTGGAAAATACAGAATTGAATAAAAGTATATTTTTCACAATGAATATAGAAGAAGCTATAAACGAATCGGAAATTATAATTATAGTGACTCCTTCTTTCGCCTTTCACGAAGCTTGCGAAAATATTGAACCTTATATAAAAAACGAACAAATTTTAGTTTCCGCCACAAAAGGCCTCGATAGAAAAAGCGGAAAAACCATGAGCGAAGTTGCAAGAAGCGTAATATCGGGCGATTTGAATATACTCACTTTATCGGGACCTTCACATGCCGAAGAGACCGCAAAAGGAATTCCAACCGCGATAGTAGTCGGAGGCGAAAAAGGAATTTCCGAATATGTGCGCGACATTTTAACCGTTCCGCCAAAATTAAGAATATACAATTCTACCGACCAGAAGGGAGTCGAAATAGGCGGAGCTTTGAAAAATATTATAGCCATAGCTGGAGGAATAATTGACGGACTCAAACTTGGCGACAATACGAAAGCCGCGCTTATAACGAGAGGATTGCATGAAATAGTGCGTTTCGCTTTAAGCAAAGGAGCGAGAATCGACACAATGTATGGACTTTCTGGCATAGGCGATTTGATAGTTACATGTTCGAGCAGATTAAGTAGAAATAATAGATTGGGAAGAGAGCTTGCAAAAGGGAAAAAATACGAAGAGGTTATTTCGGAAAGTCATGGACAAGTTGCCGAAGGAGTTTACGCCACAAAAGCCGCTTACGATTATTCTAAAAAAAATAATATATATATGCCGATTACCGAAGCGGTTTATGATGTTCTGTTTAACGATGCCGATATTTACCAAACTTTAAACGATTTGATGAGTAGAGAAGCAAAAAGCGAAGGATTTTTTTAATCTTTAATCAAATTTTTAATATTCTTTCAAAGTTTTATAAGGCTCTCTCAACGGAGAATCAATTATATTTCTAAACCAATTATAATAATCAAAATTTTTAACTTCAGCCATTATCGAATGCTTTTCAAATTCATGAATATCGTATTTCGGAAACATCATCGCTACGCTTTGCAAAATATAATATTCAAATATATTTAATAAAATTTTTTCGTCCGCATATTTCAAATTGCCGTTAAGTAAAGGATAAACGCTTACAATGGCTAAAGATTTTGTCGGCTTGATTTTTTTATTTTCCAAAACCAATCTGTCTATAATTTTATCTTCCAAATTTAAAGGAATATTAACGATAATAATATTATAATCTTTGGTTTCTTTGCCAATTATTTTCCAATATTCCGCCGAACTCGTAATATCCGATAATTTTTTATTTTCAAAAAGACTCGCGTTTTTTCTTATTATATTTCTATTTTCTCTATAAAAACCGTTCAAATTGTTTCCGTAAGCCAAATTATATTTTATTTTATAACCTAAAATTTGATAAGTTAAAAATGGCAATCTTTTATTAAAAATATTTATAAAATCTTTCGGTTCAAAAGAAGACAAACTATCGTCTTTAATATACATTATATTTATAGAATATTGACGATTTTTATTAAGAGGTTCTACGCTTTTTTTACATGATATAAAATAAAGAAAAAATAAAAATATTGACACCTTAAAGAATAATTTAAAGATTAATTTCGGCATACTAATCAGGAATCTCTCCGCTCACTCCATAAGCCTCCACTCTTTCGCTGTCTATATAATATTTTATCTCTCTTCCTCGAACAGTGCTTTCCCCCTGTTTTAAAGAAGGAGTTTCGCCCCATAATCTCAAATATTTTCTTTTATCGAAATAGGTAGCCCAAGCGCTCCTCGAATTCATATCTTTACTTTCGACAAATACATCTCCGTTTGCTCTCAATTTCTCATAATCGTTAAACATTTGCATAGTTACAGAAATTATTTTTATACTTCTATCTTCAACATAGGCATGCGGGTTTCCGCTAATTGTGGCTATTTTTGTATCTGGGTCTAAATGAAGTAATTCTCCCTCCAACGATAAACTCTCATCATAATCAACCAATACAACATCGTTATGAAAAATAATATCTTTAAATTGTTTAGCTTCGCCGTCTTTTTTATATTCTATCCATTCGCCGAAGGCTATAATTCCTCTATTTGGTATTCTCACGGATGGTTCTTGATACATATACATATGCTCGTTATCTATTTCATATTCTACATACCCGCCCTTAAGAATCATATTTTCTTCATAAAAATAAGCGGTAACATTTCCGTAAGCGTATAAAATTCGAGTTTCTTTATCTTCTCCCGCATTATCGTTCACAAGTATTCTATCAGCCGTTATTATATTATAATTGCTTACTTGACTATCGTTGGTTTTAGTACTTTCTACATAATTATTAGTTTGAAGAATATATATTTTTCCCCTTCCCATAACATTGGCTTGAGAGTTTTTAGAATTATATTCCAATATCTCGCCTTCTATTCTGTCGTTTCCTTGGTATAATCTTGGATTTCCTTTCAATACCGATATTTGGGTATCCATATTATATGTAAGTTCATCCGCATAACCGTCCGTTTTTCTATCGCTTTCTTTATCTATATGAGTTAAATGAACATTGCTTATAGCCTTTGCAATCGGGGTGTTAAAATCTCTCTCCATAAAAGTGCTTCTTATGGTAACATTGTTCGTTGACGACCTTAATACGGGCTTATTTCTTGCGTAAGCATATCTTGTTTTTCCGTTATAACTCGCATAACCAGCATCGATTGTGGAACCGTTCGTTTTGCTGTAAAGTCTTACATTTCCGTTGAAAGTCGCTAATTCGGTTTCTTTATAAAATGTCATTATATGGCTTGTTATAAGAGCCGAAGTGTCCTCAAGTTTTGAATTTCCAGTATATTGAAAAACTTTACCCTTGTTATCGTAAGTAAATTTATCAGCGCTTCTTCTCGACTGCGATTGAGTAAATAACGATGATGTTAATAAAAATAATAATGCAAATATATATATTTTACTCTTCTGCAATTGGGACTCCTATACTGCTTCCTTCGTCCACTTCGTTATAAACGGTTATATTTTCCATAGACATATCTCCTTCCATGCTGCTTCCGGTAAGCCAACTCCCATCCTCTTGCTCCACTCTAACTGGAACGGGACTTTTAAAATATTTTTTATCATTATCCCATTGAATATGTTCACTATATAAAGTGGTATTATTTGACGCTTTTGCCACAACATTAGTATATATTTCAACGAATAAATTTACCTGATTTATAGTGACAAACTCGCCCGATACTCTCGCCGCAACCGTTCCGTTAGATTCGTAAGTATAAGTTCTCATATCAAGCAATTCTATGATTTTTCTATTCTCGTAGAATTTTGCATTTGTAGCGAATAATTCCATTTGTTTGAAATTAGTATTATAGCTTTCTCTTCTAAAACCGAAGAATTCCATTTCGGGAGGTGGAATAAAATCCTCTCTTACGTTATTTTTATCAATATCGTTGAAATTTGTGCAAGAAAAAACTATCAACAAAATAATTATAATCAAATTAATATTCGCAAAATTCTTTAATAACTTCATTATAAATTCCTTTTGCCTTTAGAATCATATCTATAGCGACTCTAACCGCTCCATCTCCGCCATTTTTATTTATTACTATATCGGCGAATTTTTTAACATCTTTTACGGCATTTTTAGGAACGAAAGAAACTCCGACATATTTAATCGGCGCTAAATCTACAATATCGTCTCCTATATAAGCCACTTCCTCTATATTTAAACTGTATTTTTTTATTAAAGTTAAAAGAGAACGCATTTTATATTCTTCACCAAGTATCAAATCTTCAAAATTATGAGCTTTAAATTTATCAAATCTTTCCCTTACGCAATTTGCTCTGCTTCCAGATATTACGGCAATTTTTATTCCCGATTTCAAAGCCATAACTATTCCCATTCCATCCAAAGTATTAAAAAATTTGCTTTCTACTCCATTACTATCGAATATGAGTTTTCCGTCCGTCATTACTCCGTCAATATCGGAAACTATCAATTTAATTTTTTTTAGTTTATTAATATTTAATATATACAAAGCAAAATCTTTTATAGTCATATTTTAGTCGTTTTTAATAGCTATTTTAATTTAAATTCAGACAATAATTGGGGCTTACAGGACTCGAACCTGCCCACCCGGTTTAGGAAACCAGTGCTCTATCCAGATGAGCTAAAGCCCCGTATAAAATGCGGAAAGTGTGGGACTCGAACCCACATGGGTGTTAGCCCGGCGGTTTTCAAGACCGCTGCTCTACCAATTGAACGAACTTTCCGCAAAAATTATAACATATTCAAAAATAATTTCAAGTACTTTATTATATAAAATATTTTATTTTAAGCATAAAAATAATTATTGATAATTGATTTTTTTAATTTATATAATATAATTATTCTTTATTATTAAAATAAATGGATTACAAAATGAAAAAAACATTAATTTTATTAATACTAACAATAGTAATATCCTGCGGTAAAGAAGGCGGTTCGATTTACGCAATGCATAAGAGATATAATAATTTTATCAATATTCTTCCGAACGATATAAAAAACGATTATTCGATTAGCTCGGAAAAATACGGAAATTTGTATAATGAATGGATAAACGAATTTAACGCTTGGAGTGAAAATATTTTAAGCGAAGAAAATTTGTCGGAAAAAGAAATATCCACAAGAATAACGCCAAATAAAATAGAATACGCTCTTGAAACTTTAACGAGCAGAAATTACGAAAGAAATTTGCCAACAGAACTTATGGTAAAAGTAAAAAATCATACGGACAATTTGGCTCTCAATATAAAAGAACTTGAAAAAGAAGAAGACTTTTCAAATTCTATGTTGTCGCTAAAAAAAGACGAAGCAATAGAACATTTTACTACCGAAGACACAATATTTTATTATATTTGGAATTATCTTATAACCGTAGACCGTCCTCGAAGATTTCAATAAAAATTGTATATTTACGAACCACCTAATAAACCGCTTCCGATTCTAATCATATTAGCGCCATGTTTAATCGCTAAATGGTAGTCCGAAGTCATACCAATAGAAAGAATCGAAATTTTATTTTTAGAAAATTCAAAATTAATATCGTTATATACTTTATTAAGGCTTTCAAATTCATTTTCAATCAAATTTGAATCTTCGCTGTTTGAGGCTACCCCCATTAGCCCTTCAATTTTTATATTTTCAAGCTTTAAAATATTTTGATAAACTTTTTTATAATCGGATAAATTAAAACCGCCTTTTTGCCCCTCATTACTTATATTAAATTGCAATAATATATTTTGTATTTTATTGTTTTTTTCAGCTTCTTTATTTATAATTTCCGCTATTTCTACGGAATCCACGCTTTGTATCAAATCGGCAAACTTAACGATATATTTTATTTTATTGCTTTGAATTCGCCCTATGAAATGCCATTTAATATTTTCAAAATTTTCAAGCTCCCCTACTCTATCGCGCAAACTTTGCGCCTTGCTTTCCGCTAATGGCAAAACCAAATTGAGCGACAAAAACTCTTTTATAGTTTCCAAAGACACATATTTGCTAACGGCTACAATTTCTATATCGTAATTTATATTATATTTTTCTTTTAGAAAATTGACATTATTTTTTATCTCGTTATATCTTTGAAATATTAAATCAGCTTCCATAAGAATATTATACCAAAAAATTTTTATTTGTCAAAGTGTTAAATTAGTAAAGAAAATAATTTTTTAATTACAATATTTTGTTTAGCATTCAAATTATAACTTTAATTTTCTTATTATAATTTTTAAAGGTTTTGTAAAAGTCTCTTCATTTTTTACAATGCATAAAATAAACAAATATTTTAATTATATTGAAATAAGTTTTGCCGCCCCGAACGAATTTTAACGAAAGCGATTATTTGGAGATTGGTTTATAATATCAAATAATAATTTTAATTCTCAATTAGAAATATCCAACATTTCAAGTTTTTTAATATTTGTAATATTTTTAGGCGCTTTTTTAATTTTATTTAAACTTAAATCTATTTCTTTTAAATTAACCAAACTGCATAATTCTTTTGGAAATTCTTTAAATTTATTATCCGCTAAATCAACCGTATTCAATTTTTGAAGGTTTTTAATATTTTTAGGCAATATTTTTAATTTATTTCCGCTTGCGCTCAACTCTTTTAATTTATTTAAATTAGATATTTTCTCGCTTAAATTCTTAATTTTATTATATGATATATTTAATATTTCTAGGTTTTTTAAATTATATAATTCTTCTGGCAATTCTAATAAATTGTTATTCCATAAGTTAAACTCTTTTAAGTTTTTTAGATTTGATATATCTTTGGGCAAGTTGTTTAATTTATTACCGCTTAAATCAAGCTCTTTCAATTTTTTTAATTTAGATATACTTTCGGGGAATTTATTAATTCTATTTCCGCTTAATACAAGTTTTTCTATATTGACTAAATTGCATAATTCTTCTGGGAATTCTATAAAATTGTTATTCCATAAATTAAGCTCTTTTAAGTTTTTAAGTTTCGACATATTTTTAGGAAATGTTTTTATTCCATTATTAGACATATTCAATACTTCCAAATTTTCCAAATTGCATATAGTATCTGGTAAACTTATTAACCCATTACCGCTTAAATCAAATTCCTTCAAATTTTTCAGTTTAGATATCTCTTCGGGGAATTTATTAATTTTACTATCGCTAAACATAAGACTTTGCAAATTAACTAAATCGCATAATTCTTTTGGAAATTCCGTAAGATTATTATAGCTTAAACGAAGCGTATTTAATTTTTTCAATTTAGTTATACCGTCTGGAATTTTATCAATTTTATAGCCTCGTTTATAGCTAACTATAAAAAGTATTTCTAAATTTTTTAAACTATATATTTCTTTAGGAATGATTTTTCTATTAATTATACCCAATTTTTTAATATTTTTAAGTTTAAAAAATTCTTTTGGAATATTATAATCGCGATTAATAGTGAATTCAGTGAGATTTGATAATTTTTCTTTTGTAGCTTTTTCTAAGTATTCTATATTGTTGTCTTTAATCCATTTTTTAATGATTTTAAAATCTTTATCCGTCAAAGTTTCTTTTTTAATTGTCATGTTTTTCATAATGTAAAATCCTTAATAATTATATAAAATTACAAATGCCATAATTAATATATTTTCAAATTATGGCATTACTCAAATATAAATCTTATTATAAAAACTATATTTATAGTTTTACCAAAAACAAAATCGAAAAAAATTATTTATTTGGTAAGTTCTTTCATTATTTTTTCGTTTTCTTTTTCCAATCTTTCGATAAGCCTGTTTTTATTCTCAATAAAATCATTGATATATTCTCGAATTTTGCTAATCTCCTTATTGTTTTTCTCAAGCTCTTTAATCATAGTTTTAATTTTCATTTCAGTAAGCATATTTGCTCCTCCGTAATTTTTATTTTTTTTGTTTTTATCTAT
>CAKVCG010000047.1 GCA_934725525.1 uncultured Brachyspira sp.
ATATAAATAAGCTTACAAATTATAATTTACAAACTTATTTATACCCGAGTCTCATTAATTAAGGCTAGCCAAACCCTACTTTTCAAGGGCTGCGATTGTTGACTTCGCCACGCAAAATTAATCGCGTCAACTACTCCCTCTTGAGTATTTTTTAATTTATGGGATAAATTATATTATATAATAAAATAATGTCAATAGATAAAAATATAGGCGAATAATTAAATTAATTTACGGCTTGACTAATAAAAAATTTTGTATATAATTAAATAGTATAAAATTAAAATAAGGAGTTTTTATTTATGGTAGAATTAGATAAAGACAATTTTGATGAAAAAGTTATTAATTCAAAGGATTTGTGCTTGGTGGATTATTTCGGAGACACTTGCGAACCTTGTAAAGCTTTAATGCCTAAAGTTCATGAACTATCCGAACAATATACGGGTAAAGTTAATTTTTATTCTTTCAATACTTCTAAAGCGAGAAGGTTGGCAATTAGAGAGAAAATATTGGGGCTTCCCACTATAGCCATTTATAAAGACGGCGCCAAAGTTAAAGAGGTTACCAAAGAAGAAGCGACTATAGAAAATATCAAAGCTATGGTTGACAGTATGCTATAATTGAGCAAAAGCCTTTCAAGGAGTTTTATTTTATAAAACTCCTTTTTTTATTTAAATTATTTTATTAATAATGAAAAAAATTAATATTCTTATATTTGTATTAATCGTTATATCTTGCAAAACTTTGAATATAATAATTCCAAACGATATAAAAAAAAATCTTGCAAAAAGTATGGACGAAGACAGAAGCGAAAATCCGATTTATAGAGAATTCAGGGCGGCTTGGTTTTCAACGGTCGTAAATATCGATTTTCCTCTACAAAACGGAAGCGAAGAGGAACAAAAAAAACTTATAATAAAACATCTGGATACTTTATATCAAAATAATTTCAACGCCGTATTCGTTCAAGTGAAACCCGATGCGGGGGTAATTTTTAATTCCAAAATAAATCCTACAACAAGATATTTTTTTGGAATCGATTCGATAAACGAAAAAGACGATTATCCTTTCGAAACCGATTTGCTCGAATATATAATAGAAGAAGCGCATCAAAGAAATATCGAGGTTCATGCATGGTTTAATCCTTATAGAATTTCACTCACTTATAACGATAAAAAAAGTTATGAAGAGCAATTTTCAAAAAAAAATTTTATTCATACTTATGTCTCAAATAATTTGAAGCCCGTTTATTGGTTCGATAATAGACTATATTTGGACCCAGGAGAGCCTATAAGCGAAAAATATATAATAGATTCGGTTATCGAAGTCGTGGAAAATTACGATATTGACGGAGTGCATCTTGACGATTATTTTTATCAAAACGCTATCAAAGGAAAAACTTATAAAGATTGGGACGATAAAGTAAGCGCGGAAAAATACGGAAAAGAAGCGGGGTTCAATATTACGAACAAAGCCTATGACGATTACGGAGTTGACGGTTTATACGCTTGGAGACGAAACAATATAAACAATTTGGTAAGCAAACTATATTCTGAAATAAAATCGAGAAAACCTTATGTAAAATGGACAATCTCGCCCGCTGGAATTTGGCGAAACAAAAATAAATTATCGGAATACAAAGGAAGCGAATACGGAAGCGAAACGAAATCTTATAATCCTAACTTTGACGCTTTGCATGCGGATGTTCTTTTATGGATGTTAAACGGAGAGAAAACGGATTCATTAACCAACGCTACCGAAAAAGACGGAATTAATAAAATGTATGTGGACGCTATTATTCCTCAAGTTTATTGGAGTTCAAAACATAGATTAGTTCCTTTCGACATAACGGTAAATTGGTGGATTAACGAAGCGAAAAAATCCACAAACGGAAATTTGGCGGATTTGTATATCGGGCATGCATTATACAGAATGGGAAGCTCTACTAATATTGAACCTTGGCATGATATAGATTTGCTCTCGAAACAAATCGATTATATAAGAAAAGAAGGAAAAGGTTTTATAAAAGGCTCTTCGTTTTTTACAATGCATAACATGTATAAAAACGACATTAATACGGGCGACTTTGGAAACGAAGCGATAAAATATATAAAAGAAAATAATTACATATTCAAAGCGATAGTCCCCGAAATGAATACGATGAAAGATTTGAAAGAAAATATTTTGAAGCCAGAAAATCCTAAAATGAAAAAACATTTTAATTATATTGAAATAAGTTTTACCGACCCTAACGAATATAAATTGGACGATTATTCTCATCCGAAAGTTGGGACTACAGTTTATTACGCGATTTATAGAAAGATTGTCAATAGCTACGAAATAGAATTAATCGATAAAATAAGAAGAACGAATTTCAACGAAAACGCGAAAGTAATTTATAAAGATAAAACGGCAAATAGAAAATCGAATTATATTTATTATATTACCGCTTTGGACAGAATACATAACGAAAGCGATTATTTGGAGATTGGATTATAAATATAAATTAAAAACTTTAAATAATTATTTTATAACCACTTTTTTAAAGAATTATTCATATATTCCGCTACATCGACATTATAAATTTTATTCAATAATTCAAAATTAAATCTCTCGCTATCTCCAAAATATAAAATCTCTCCTCTATTCAAAAGCAGAATTTTATTTGCAAAATTAAAAACATTATTAATATCATGCATAACGGCTACAATGCATCTTGCCTCTTTGCTCGCCCATTCTTTCAAATTATAAATGAGTTCTATTTGACTATTTAAATCCAAATGATTTGCGGGTTCGTCCATAAGAATGATTTTTGGATTTTGAGCGAAAACCCTCGCTAAAAAAACTTTTTGAAGTTCGCCTCCAGAAAGTCGATTTATAGATTTATCTTTTAAATGAATGATTTTCACTTTTTCCAAACATTCCAAAACAATTTCTTTATCTTTTTTATCTGGGATTGAAAAAATTTTATCTTTAAAACTTGCATATCTGCCGAGCATAACCGTATCGAAAACGGAATAATCAAAATATATTTCCGAGATTTGACTCATGAAAGCTACCGTTTTATAAACTTCAATATATTTTATATTTTTACCCTCAATTAATACCGAACCTTGAAAATCCAAAATATTGCATAAAGATTTTAATAAAGTGGTTTTTCCCGAACCGTTTGGTCCGATAATGCATAATCTGTCGTTTTTAAAAATTTTAAATGAAATATTATTTAGAATTTTTTTATTTCCGTAAGAAAAAGATAATTTGCTCGCTTCAATCATTTTTAATTTCCCGCCGATTTATTTATGATTTATTATTAATAAAAATATATAAGAAAAAAGGCGCTCCTATCAAAGCCGTCACTATCCCGATTGGAATATTCGCTCCTTGAACGATAATCCTTGAAAATATGTCGGCAATATTAAGCAATATTCCGCCGAAAAGCGCCGACATTGGAACGACTATAATATGTTTTGCTCCAAAAATTTTTCTAACTATATGCGGAGATAACAAATCGACAAATCCTATTATTCCGACAAAAGAAACCAAAACCGCCGTTATAAAAGAAGAGACTATTATAAAAAATATTCGCATTTTTTTAGCGTTTACTCCTAAAGATAAGCTCGTTTCGTCCCCAAAAGTCATAATATCCAAAACGGTTGAATATCGAATTAAAACTAATAAAAAAATAATCGCGATTAAAATTATAATAAAAATATCGATTAAATTTTTCAAATATAAATTTCCTAATTGCCATAATATTATTCGATTTGAATATTTTGGAAATATATAAATAAAAAAACTCATAAGAGAATAAAGAAATAAGGATATTACGATTCCCGCAAGAATTATTGAATTATTATTCATGTATTTGTCAATTCTGCCCGCTATAAATAAAATAAATATTACGGTTATAAAAGCGAACAGAGTCGACATTGTCGAAGAGAGATATTGATTAAAATTTATTCCCGTAATTATAAGCAAAGACGCGCCGAGTCCCGCTCCCGAAGATATTCCCAAATTATAAACCGAGGCGAGCGGATTTCTCAATATCGATTGCATAACGACTCCCGTAAGCGACAAAGACGCTCCGACAAAAAAAGCCAAAATCGAACGAGGAAGTCTTATATTAAAAATAATATCCGCGTTGATTTTACTTACGATTAAATTTGGAGAAAATATTTTATAAATAAAAATAGTTATTATTTCTTTCGGAGATATAAATACATTTCCGATACAAATTGAAAATATAATTGAAATAAAAACGAAAATTATAATCGCGATAATTTTTTTTATCATAAAAATTAAATCCTATAATTCTTTATATTCGTTCGGATAAATCGATTTCGCCATTAAAACTAAAGATTTTATAATATTATGATTCGGCAGAGAACTCGAAGGAATAAAATAAACTTGCTTTTTTTGAATCGCTTTTATATTTTGCCAAGCATGTCGGTTAAGAATTTCGCTTACGGGATTATCGATATAATCTACGCTCGTAAAAATAATATCGGGATTTGCCGACAAGACGCTTTCTTCCGAGACGGCAATCCAAGAATTTCTATCTTCAAAAATATTTTTCGCTCCAATAATATTTATCATATCGTCCAAATAAACATTTGTTCCGAAACTATATAAATTCGGCATTGCTCCTATTTCAAAATAAATAGATTTCTTATCTTCTATTTTATCTCCAATAGATTTTATTTTTTCAATATTTTCTTTCATTTCAAAAACTATTTCTTCCGCTTTATCTTCCAATTTTAAAACTTCGCCCAAAAAATAAATATCGTCTTCTATTCCCGCCAAAGTGTCGCTATTTGGAATTACCGCTACTGTTAAACCTAAACTTTTTATAACGTCTATAGAACTTTTTCCCGAAAAAACGCTAAATGTGTTTACAAAAATAATATCGGGATTAATCGAAATAATTTTTTCGGCATTGGGATTCATCATATCGAAAATTTGCATCTCGGAATAATCAATATTATTTTTTTCTAAAATTTCTTTTGAATAAGAATCGACTGAAATTATTTTATAAGCCTCTCCAATATCAATTAAAATTTCCGTAATAGAAGGAGAGAGACAAATTATTTTATCAATTCGCTCTGGTATTTTTATTTCGTTTCCCGCTCTGTCTTTTATTTGAGAAGAGGAATTATTATAATTGCAAGAAAATACAAAAATAAAAATGATAATAAAATAGTTTTTCATATATATGATAATAAATCAAAATCACAATAATTGCAATGAAAATAAAAAAGGGCATGTATTTCTACATACCCTGAGTAAAAATATGTTATCGAAAAATCTGAAAAAGATTATCTAAACTTATAATCTATACGACAATTGAGCTCCCCAAGAATCTATAGCGAATATCGATTTATTGGCAGTATTGGCTTGAGCCGCCAAGAATAAATCTATAAAGAAATCTTCGCCGATTATGAAGCCCATACCCGTAAACAAATCCATAGCGGATGTGAATCTATAATTAAAGCTTTTGAATTTTAGCTCGTTTAAAGTGGTTGTGGAGCCGCTATACATATTGAAGCCCAAAGTATATTTTATTCCCGCTCTAAACTCGAACCAATCTACTGGTTTGAATACTGTTCCAAGTGGGAAAGAAACATAAGGCGTAGTTTCAACTATCGAAGTTTTATCACCCGATTTTGTCGTAGAATCCAAAGAATATGAGCCGTTTGGATTAGCTGCATCTGTAGTTGTAGTTTCATATTCGTAGTTTCTGGTTACATTTCCCGCATTTGTAACATTTATTTTCAAACCCACTTTAGGCTCCATAACCAACTGAACCCTGTCGTTTGCCAAACTCCAACTCAAAGTAGGATAAAAATTAACATCCATATTCATGTTAAACATTTTCTCCTGCTTATATGTTATCGCGGTTTTACTTGAAACCTCGTTTGTAGATGAACTGTCCGCCGCAACGGTTACATTCTTTGTGCTATTCAAACTGCTTTCTTTTTGTCCCATTCCATAAACATCGAAACCCAAAGTTAATCCTACCGTTATTCCCGTCATTGGACCAGAAACTAAAGGCATATAGAATTCTGGCATGAAAGCCAAATTAATAGGTTTATTTCCCGTATTCGTTATTCCAGTATTTGTTTCGGCGCTGCTACCGTTATCCTCTACCGATTTAGTTATCGAGTAATTTTTTGAATAATTTTGTCCGGCTTCGTTTACGGTTAATCTTACGGGAATTGTCAATTTCATCTCGCCAAGGACTACTCCCACCGCTACCTCATGAACCCATTGAGATGTTCCGCTCGTATTCGTTATGGCGCTGTAATTTCCATTATTTACTAAATCTAAAGAAGTATAGCCTTTAGTATTGGTTTTGATGTTTCCTCTTGCGATTAAGTAATGAAGCGAAATCATATCGTTGATTTTGAAAACGGGACGAAGGGCAAAAGTGGAGCCTGTTCTCGTATGTTTACCCAAATATAAACTCGTTGTGGTAGTAGCTCCCGTCCAATTTGGTCTTGTCGCCGTTCCATTATTATAATCTACTCTTGTCTCGGTCATTTCATAAACGCCCGCAAACCCAAAATACATAGCGTTATTTAAAATAGGAACCCCGAAGAAAGCCTGAACCGCTTGCGAACCGCTCGAATTTAAGCCGGGAACATATCCGGCTGAGAATATCGTTCTGTCCAAATCGAATACGCTTTTCGCTTTCAATTTGTCGCTGTCGCTTGAAAACTCTCCCGCTGTCGCTCTCTTTCTTGCCGATTGGTCTAAATTATTTATAAATCCGCTCATACCCGACACGGCTGTTCCGCTTCCTATTTGAGCGAAAGAATATGCAAATGTTATGCATAGTAAACTTAAAATTATTAAAACATTTTTTATTTTCATCTTGATTCTCCTGTTATTTTATTTTTCCGATTAATAAACATAAATTTTATCGATACTCTTCATACCCATACCTGATATAGCATTAGTAGTAATATCTATACTTCCAGCAATTGGAACTATGCCTCTTTTAACTCCATAAATACTGCTATAACTATTAGTTAATGTATAACCCACTATATAATTTTTTCCCGCATGGTTGGTAGACGTATTTAATTTTATAGAATTTGTATTACCGTCATTAGTAGCAGTATAATCTGTTCCTACAGTTAGAGAAGATGCATAAATATCTCCGAAAGAAGAATAAGAATAATTAACCGTTGCATAACCCAATGAAGGAAAGCTAGAACAAGTTATTGTTACATTATTGCATCTGCTCGACTTTGTCGCTGTTTTTTCAAAACCTCGTTTCCACAGGGACGCTTATGGCGAATGACGATTAAAAATATTGTCATTGCGAGCTTTCGGACAAAAGCGTGGCAATCTATTCTGTGTGGATTGCTTTATTCCGTTCGCGATGACGGTAAAAAATAAATCGTCATTACGAGGCGATAGCCGAAGTAATCCGCTATTAATAAAACTAAAAATTATATCCTAGCTCTATTTCCCAAGTGAAAGGTTTTGCAACCGAATAAGTCGATAAAATTGGAGTTTTATTTAAAATATTTTTAAAATGAATAGAAATTATCAAATGTTTAAACCAAATTGAATAAAACGAAATATTAAAATCATGGAAATCGTCCGAATATTTAATCGGCTCGTAATCCGTTATCGCTCTTTTAGTCGAATAAATATAATGAATATTGAAAGATAGCGAAGTCAAAATATTGTTTTCGGAAATAAAATCGTAGCCGAGCAAAACCGAAATTGTATCTTTTGGCATTCCTATTTTTGGAGATTTATTTTCGCCCAAAAAACCAAGCTGATAGGAATAACCTACTTTAGCCTTTACTATGTTATAAGTTAAAAATGGAATCTCATATCCGACAGACGAGCTTACGATATGCGACTGCGCTTTATCGACATTTGTCGGACTCATTCCGTCCCAAATTATTTTATTGCTATAAACCGTGTAAGTATAAGAACTTTCGATTTTCAAATTCGTTATTGGCTCTAAAGTAAGTTTTGTAAGCATTTGATTATAATCTTCCGATTTCAAATTGATATTCCCGTAATCGCCATAATATAAATCGTTGAATGTCGGAGCGGTATAATCATGCGAATAAGAAAAATATAATCCGTAGCCTTTATAGAAATTCAAATTAAAAGCCAAATTATAAGACAAATAATTTCTGTTTTTATAACCGTTCAAATAGTCGGATATGAATTCATATTTAATATCTGGTAAAAGCGTGAATATCGGATTATTTTCATCCCAATAACCAAAAGAAAGTTGCGGTTCGTATTTTATTGAAACGGAATGCCTTTGCGGACTTGTCGGGTAATTAGTGTAAACTGCTCCCTTTTCTTCCGTTAAAATTTCATATCTATATTCTGGAGTTATTTTATTATAAAAAGTTATAATATTTGGAATAAATTCGTCCATGCGATTTAACGAAACGTTTAATGAAATGGCATGCGATTTATAATCCGAAATAAATTTTCCGTTTTGAGAAAATGGCTTATCGACAAAAGAATCATATAAATAGGATAGATTGATGTTATAATCCAAAATCTCCGAAAAACCGTTATAAGAAATTGAAGATATTAAAGTCGTAAAATCAAACCAAGAATCCGTTTCGGCTATCGGCGGAATTTGATATTGAGCTGCGGAACTATTAAAAGAAATATTTGCGAAAAATTTTATATAATCTTTATTGTCAAGCAAATATTTATAATCTGCCGAAGAATTAATGATAAGCTGTCGGTTATCATGCAAATTGCCTTTGACTCTGTCTCCCGATTGATTAATAAAATCGTAATAATAATTTCCGTCAGAATAATAAGAATCAGCCGTAAAAGTAAAAGTATGCTTATTGTCGAAATTCCTTGAAAATAATATTGACGGGCGAATCGTATTATAAGAACCGTAAGATAAAGAAACCAAAAGTATATCTTCGAGCGGAGTTTTTGTCGTTATATAAATCGAATTGCCTTTAATCTCTACGCTTTCGATTAAATTTGCGGGAATTCTTCTTAAATCGACTCCAGCGTCCGCGTTTCCTTTTGCGACATTCATTAAAACATTATTGACATAGATTTTAATATTATCGGCATTAGCTCCCGCAGGGTCAACAACTTCGTTGCCCATATAATTTCCTTTATTTACAAATCCCGATTGATTTGCCAAAACTTCCTGAACATTTTTATAGCCCATTCTATCGATTTCTTCGGAAGTTATTATGTCATTATTAACTTTGATAGGCTCTTTATTTGGACTGGTTTCTTCGATAAAGTTCGTTTTTATAGTATTTGTTATTTCAACTTTTGAAGTTACCCAGATATTGCCTTTCAATTCTTTTATTAAGTAGGATTGAGAATATAAATTTACCGTAGATAATAAAAAAATTGATAAAATTAAATATTTCATAATAAACTTTTAATAATCAGTTAATTTTCCCAAACCGTTTGAAAAAAAACTATCGTAAGGATACCATTTCGTAGAATTATCAGGCAATTTATTTTCGTCTTTCCCTCCTCCGTAATAGCCTTTTTCAGTTCCGTCTTCCGTAATATAAATTAACATCCATTGATTAGGCATTCCCGAAGTATTATAATTGTAATAAATTCCCATTAAATATATATTGCTGTCAGCGGCTATACCAATAGCGGCTCCATAACACTTTGCCCTCATTTCTTTTCCTTGTTTATATGTATCTTCCCAATAATCGCCCGTTCCTTTTTCAAAATACCATCCCAAATCGGTTTTGCCGTCAGGTTTTAATACTTTCTTACCGCCAATATAATCTTTCCAAATATTTGTCATATCGGAAGGTTTTATATTTGTGATTATAGAACCAGTCCTAACCGTATATATTTTATCCGCGTCCACAACGATTACTTTACCGCTTTCATTATAGTTATAATTCTTGGGAGGGGTAATTTCGTTTCCGCATGATATTGATAATATAATTGCTATAATTAATATAAAAAAAATTATAAATTTACTTTTCATTCCATTTTAGCTTATTAAAAATAATCAAATATTTTATTGTTTTCTTTCGCAAGCGGAATATGTTCCAAAATATTCGTTATCTATCGTAAATTCTTTTATAGCTTGTTCCAAAGTGTCTGTTCCCGTTTTTCCGCTCTTTTTATAAGCTCCAGAAATACTTACCCCGCTATCGGTTAAATCTTTGAATGAAACGGCATAATATTTTCCGACAAGGCTTGAAGTATAACTATTTTCAGTATATTTGCCGTAAATAATTCCCGCGGTATCCGAACTATAAATTATTCTTTCTACAGTAATCACATAACTATTTTTACCATCATAAGCCGAAGTAAAAGTTTTTCCATCGTATATATAAGTTTCATTGTAAGTTGAAATCCAAGTTCCTACGGGCAAACTTGGAGCGGTCGGTCTCTTATCGCAGGAAATCGCTACGATTAAGACGAATAAGATTAAAAATAGACTTTTGATAATGTTTTTTTGCAATTTCATTTTAAACTCCTCCAATTAAGATAAAGGAGCGTGCTAATCAAGCGCGCTCGACTCGATTATTATGTAAGGTATTCCGACTTCGCTTATAAAACGGTTTAATATATTTTATAAGACTTTACGGTTGCGTGCCAGCGTGGGATTTTCACCCTCATTCCCCTTTTTAATCATGGTTATTATAGAATATTTTTTTAAATTTGCAATAGTTTTTAAAATTAAAAATTATATAGAATTTAAATTTCTTAAAGCCTCTCTTATCAAATCTTCGGCGTTCATATTTTCTTTATTTTCTACGCTCGACAAAGATTTAACCGCTTCGGAATTTGAAAAACCTAAAGAAATTAAAGCCTTTATAACATCGCTCTCGTTGTCGTTATAAGGTTTGGCTTCGGAAATATTTATGTCGATTTTTTCTATTTTGTCTCTAAGCTCGAATAATAATTTTTCCGCTTTTTTTAATCCCATCCCCGAAACTTTTTTAAGCATTGAAATATCTTTATTGAATAAAATATGCATTATTTCGTTTATGGAATAAGTCGAAAGAATTTCCATAGCCAATTTCGGTCCCACTCCAGAAGTAGCCATTAAAGTAGAAAACAATTTTTTTTCTTCACGTGTTGCAAAACCGTAAAGCGTCATAGAATCTTCTTTATGAATAAGTTGAACATATAATCTTATATTTTCGTTATTTTCAACTTTTAATTTTTTCGATATATTGATTTCGTATCCGACTCCGCCGCATAAAACGGCTATAAGATTCTCCGAAATTATTTGAACCTTTCCTTCTATAAAAGCGAACATAAATTAAACCGAAACCTCGTATTCCAATTCTTCAATAGCCTCTATCATTTTATCGGCGTTCACTTTTGATTCGTCAAATTCGACTTCTGCAGATTCTTTTTCTAAACTCACATTAACTTTGCTTACTCCGTCAAGTTCGGTTAAACTTTCCGTAACGGCATTGACGCAATTTTGACACCCCATGCCTTTTATTTTTATAATTATATTCTTCATTAAATTCTCCTTGTTATGATTATTAAAAATTATATATTAGATTTATAATTAAACAATTACTATTTATATAAACTAAAAACCACCGACACTTCCGTTCCTTTATCCTTTTCGCTTTCAATATATATATCGGCGTTATAATGCGCGCATATATTTTTTACTATAGTCAAACCCAAACCCGTGCCTTGAACTTTTAAATATTTTTCGTTTTT
>CAKVCG010000048.1 GCA_934725525.1 uncultured Brachyspira sp.
TTTAAGAATAATAATAACTGTAAAATGTATATTAGTATTGAAATGAGTATGGGACAAATGATAGACGATATAAAATTAGCATGCGAATGCAAAGTTCCCGTTAAATTTTTTGGAAAAGCGGGAGGAGTAGTTCCTACTTCGTATGAAATAACTGACGCTATAAAAGAATTTTCAGGAGGAATATTATGATAGTTTTTGAAAAATCTAAAGGCTTAACGGATGTAAGAACGCATTATTGTCCTGGATGTATGCATGGGACTTCGCAGAGAATAATCGCCGAATGTTTGGAAGAGCTTAATGTTTTGGATAGAGCGGTTGGAATAGCTTCCGTTGGATGCAGCGTTTTGGCTTATAAATATTTTAATTGCGATATGCAACAAGCAGCGCATGGCAGAGCGCCAGCGGTTGCTACTGGAATTAAAAGAGCCGTTCCAGATTCCGTTGTGTTTACTCTTCAAGGAGATGGAGATTTAGCCGCTATAGGAACTGCCGAAATAATTCATGCCGCGGCAAGAGGAGAGAATATAACGGTAATATTTTTGAATAACGCTATTTACGGAATGACGGGCGGACAGATGGCTCCAACGACTTTGGAAGGACAGAGAACCACGACCACTCAAGCTGGAAGAGATTTTCACAGAGCGGGAAAACCTATAAGAGTATGCGAAATGCTTGCCACTATTGAAGGAGCGACATTCGTTGAAAGAGTAGCTTTGGATACTCCAGCAAATATAAGAAAGGCAAAAATGGCGACTAAAAAAGCTTTTGAAAATCAAATTGCAGGAAAAGGTTTTTCAATAGTTGAAATGCTTACAAGTTGCACGACAAATTGGGGAATATCTCCAACGGAATCGCATCAATGGATAAGAGATTATTTGATTCCTCATTATCCTATGGGAAATTTTAGAAACGATTAATTAAGGAGTAATTTATGAAAACTGAAAGAATTATTTTTGCAGGCTTCGGAGGACAAGGCGTTATGTCTATGGGACAAATGCTCGCTTATGCGGGAATGATAGAAAATAAACATGTCACTTGGTGTCCTTCATACGGTCCCGAAATGAGAGGAGGAACGGCAAACTGTTCTGTTGTTGTGAGCGATGAATTAGTAGGTTCGCCTTTAATATCGCATGACGCTACGGCTGCGGTTATAATGAATCTTCCTTCTTTGACGAAATTTGAAAAAGATATTTTGCCTGGCGGAGTTCTTTTAATAAACTCTTCCCTTATAGAAAAAAAATCTTCAAGAGACGATATAAAAGTAGCTTATGTTGAAGCGAATAAAATAGCGGGCGATTTGGGAAATTCGAGAGCGGCAAATATGGTTATGCTCGGAGCTTTGCTTTCTTTGGATAATATAGTTTCGTTCGATAGCGTTCAGCAGGCTTTCTTAAAAGTATTCGGCGAAAGGAAAAAAGAATTTCTTCCAAATAACGAAAAGGCTTTTAACGCGGGAGCAGAGTCGGTGAAAAATTTGATTTCTTAATTGCTATTTTATAAAAATAAAACTTTTTGCATTAAAAAAGTATTCTTTATTTAAAACGCTTTTTCTTCATGTTTTTTTATGAATTGCCAATTTAAAAACAATTTTATTCTTCCCTATCTTTCAAACCTTCGACCATATCCAATTTATTCACATAATGCGCGCTCATAATCGAAACCAAAAATATTGCCGTTATAAGAAGCAGAATCGCGTAAATATAACTTTCATCGTAAATATGCGGAACGAAAGAAAATAATTTACTTGAAAACGGTTTTTTAACCAAATATAATATTCCGTAGCCCGCCGCAATTCCCGTAGGAATCGCTATTATTATTTGAGTAATCGTTTCTTTAAGAGAAGCTATCATTATTTCTTTTGTCGTATATCCCATAACTTTAAGAAGAGTAAATTCGTATCTTCGAGTAGCCAAAGTGATTACGCCTACTCCGTAAAGAGAAGTCGCCCCGAGCAAAAAAGCTATAAATATAAGTATTTGAACCAAAAGATAAATTGTCGCTATTTGATTTTTATTCGCCGTATATTCGTCGTTTACAAAACTATAATAAGAAATATCTTCGCTGTCATCCAAAATTTCTTTTATCTCTTCGTCCGAAACATTTTCTTTTTTAGTAAAGAATATATTATTATAATCGTCCGAAATATCGAATTCTTCTTCGGCAAATTTTTTATCCATATAAACGAAAAACATTCCCTGCTGTTCGACAAATTTTCCGCATTTTACTATTCTTGAAATCGTATTTCCCAAAGTGTATAATTCTATTCCTATATAATCGTTTTCTTTAATATTTAATCTATCCGCCAAATATTTCGGAATCATTATCGAATCTTCTGGACTTTCGTTTTCTGGAATATCCAAAGAAGAAAAATTATCTTTATAAATTAGAGTCGGTATATAAAGATTTTCGCTGTCGCTTTTGAACGCGGGATAAATTCTCGATTGATATATTGCGGCTTTATCGTAAGACTTAACGATATCGTTTGTGATTATCTCGGAATCTTTTTCCCATTTTGTCGGATTAATCGCGGCTTTAATATCGTAAAGCGCAAATTTTTGATATAGAGTCGATAAAAAATAATCGAAAGAATTATTAAAGCCTTGCGCGAATATAGTCATACTTATAGCCGCAAACATTCCCCATAAAGAAGCGAAATATCTCGTTAAGCTTCTTGAGGCATTTTTCATGGCGTATCTTGTATTAAATGAAAATTTATTCCATATACTTAATCTCTCTATAAAATTTTTTCCGCCGCCTTTCGGAGGTTCGCCTCTCATCGATTGGGCGGGATTGAGTTTTAATATTGAAATTGCGGCAAGAAGATTCGACAATATGCAAACAAATAATATAATCGCTCCAGCAATAATCCATAAATCAAAATAAGTATTGTAAGTAAAATTCGGCATATCGAATATTTTTGTTAATTGCTCGAATATCGAAGGCAAAATTATTTTAGCCGATATAAACGCCAATAATATTCCGAAAAACGAAACCAAAAAAGAATATTTTATATACATAAACATTATAGACGCGTCGGTAAGTCCAATAGCTTTCATTATTCCAATTTGTTTTCTTTCAACGGCTACATTTCTTCTCTGAATTATATAAAGAAGCAAAATCGCCATTAAGAGTAATATCGCGGGGCAAATATAAGAAAAAGAATCTATTTGAAGTAAAGTCTGTTCGTAATTCACATAATTAACCGATTGCTCTCTGTCGGTAAAATAAAATATTTTCTCTTTTAATTTTATTCTTATAAGATTTTCTATATTCGCCCTATTGACATTTTCTTTATATTTTATATAAATCGAATTGTAAGGAATATATTTGAAATGCTCTTCGTTAATTTCGACTACCGCAAAATCTTCGGGCTTTGAAACCGTGCTTGCTCCGTCTTTGAATAAAAACACATAATTTGGATAAGAAACTAAAGAAGCTATAATAAAAGTTTCCGTTTTATTATTGAAATTAAGCTCTATTTCGTCTCCGATTTCCAATGAACGAGCGTCCGCAAAATTTTTATTAATCGCTATTTCGTTCGTTTCGAGTATATATTTTCCTTTATATACATAAGGTTTATTTATTCTAACATATTTATCGTCCGTTCCGTAAATAATCGTATCGATGCTTTCTTTGTTTTCTTCTTTATCTTCGTTTTCTATTTCTATTTTTTCTATCTTTCCTTGAAATCTATGTTTCCCTTCCGCTCTTTCCACTCCGTTAATATCTTTTATAGTTTTTATATCGTCTTCGCTAAAAATTCCAAATAAAACCAAATCATCAAGCAAATTATCTTCAAAATAATTCTCCGCCGATAATTTAAAATCTCTGTAAACCGTTTTTACGGCTACAAAAAATAAAACCGCAAGCGTCACTATGAATACCGCGGAAATAAATATTGCAAGTTGTTTATTTATTTTTCTTAATAAAAGTTTAGTTTTTATATCAAACATTATTTATACTTTCCATTTTTATTTTTTATATTTATTATTTAATTACCATTCAATATCTTCGGGGTTTAGAGGATTTTCTATATCGAATCTTTCCATAACCTCTCCGTTTAAAATCTTTATAACCGTATCCGCCATTTTAGATATTTCTTTACTGTGAGTGATAAGAACTATACTCGTTCCAAAATCTCTATTCAAATCTCTCAATATTTTCAAAGCCATTATTCCCGTTTTATTATCTAAAGCTCCAGTAGGCTCGTCGCATAAAACCACTTTAGGTTTTTTGGCAATCGCTCTTGCAATACTTACTCTCTGCTGTTCGCCTCCCGATAATTCGGTTGGATAATGTTTTATTCTGTTTTCAAGCCCGAGTAGTTTCAAGGCGTTTTCGGCATTTTCTTTCGGAAGTCCGGTTATTTCGGTTGAAAATTCGACATTTTCCAAAGCGGTTAAATTTGGAAGCAAATTATAACTTTGAAAAACGAAACCTATATTTTCTCTTCTGAACTTCGACAATTTTTTATTGCTATAATTTGAAATATCCTCTCCCAAAAATAAAACCTGTCCGCTTGTCGGTTTATCCAAAGCTCCAAGTATATTAAGCAAAGTGCTTTTTCCCGAACCGCTCGGTCCGAGTATTGCCGTTAATTTTCCTTCTTCTATCGTTAAATTTATGGAATTGAGCGCTCGAGTCGCTCCTCCTCCATGTCCGTAAATTTTGCTTATATTTTTTATTTCGTATAGATTATTATTCATAAGCAATTCCTAATCAAATTTTTATTTTCTATTTTTATTATGCCATTCTTCCACGGCTATATTTACGATTTCTTTTGCGCATTCTTTTTTGCTTAAAATTGGAAAATCTTTAACTCTTCCGTCCTTAAAAAATATAGTTATTTTATTCGTGTCTTTTCCTATAGCGTCTTTAATATTATTAGCTACAATCATATCGGCGCTTTTTTTATTCATTTTATCTATGGCATATTTTTTTAATTCTTCTTCGGTTTCGGCGGTTTCGGCGGCAAAAGATACTATTAAAGTTTTTTCCGATTTTTTATCTTTAGTAAGAGCGAGAATATCGTCATTTTCAATAAGTTCTATATTATTTATATTTTGCTTTTTTACTTTTTTATCAAATGTTTTTGCAGGCTTAAAATCTAAAGGCGCAGCAGCCATAAATAATATGTCAGTATTTTCAAGTTCGCTTAAAACGGTTTCTTTTAATTCTTCGGTAGTATCGACTTTTATTTTTTTATTTTTAGAATTAATCGTTAGCGGAGAGAGAACGCTTCCTTCTATATAAATAATATTTCCGTTTTTAGAATTTATTTCATTGTATAAAGCCTCTCCCATTTTTCCGCTCGAACTATTCGTTATATATCTTATTGGGTCTATCCATTCTTTAGTAGCTCCCGCCGTTATCGTAAATCTTATTTCTCCGTATTTATTATTTGTTAATTTATTTATTATAGTTTCAAAAGCCGCAAGCCTTCCGACTCCGTCCTCTTCGCAAGCCATAGCTCCTCTTTCTGGTTCTATGATTTCGTAGCCTAATTCCTCTATCATATATTTAACATTTTTTTGAACGGTTTTATTGAGCCACATATAAGGATTCATTGCGGGCGCGAATAGTTTTCTTCCCGTATACGCGCAGGCGATTGTGCTTATGCTATCGTCATAAATTCCGTTTGCAATTTTTCCTATCATATTGGCATCTATCGGGGCTATTAATAAAGCGTCGGTTTTTTTATTGATATTTATATGTATAAGCGGGTCTTCTTCTTTCCAAATATTTCTTATGACATGATTTCCGCTCATAGTTTCCAAAGCTTTTATTCCAACCATATTTTCGGCGTTTTTAGTCACGGCGCAAATTATTTCATGTCCTTGCTTCTTCAACATGCTAACAAGTATTGGAATTTTGTATGCCGATATCGAACTTGTTATTGCAATTAATATTCTCATAAACCGCCTGTAAATTAAACTCTATTTATTATACACTATTTATGCGCTATTATCAATAAATAATTATATAGCGTTGAATATAGAATTGTGGATAAAGTATCAAATTAAAGACATGATTGAAAGAATTGCATAAATTATAAATCAATTTTTATAAGTTTTTAATTTTCCGAATTCGATAAAATTATTAAAATTAATTTCGTTTATATAAGGAATCGGATATTCCGACATATCTTTTCCTTCTCTCAATGCGCCGAACATATTTAGATTAGATTTTTTCCAAGCGGATAATCTATCGTAATAATTTTTCGTATATCCCGAAGTCATCTTTATATTGTCGTTTGAAATAACGAAACTTACATACATACTTACGTTTGTTTTTGGAAACGGCGCTTGAATATTATAAGCTATATTATCCAAAGAAATTCTTTCGTAATAATAGGCTTTGCTTTCATTTTCCGCATAAACGAAAAAACCGACTCCGCTTTTCTTTCCGTTTATTCCGTATTCCACGCTTCCGTTATCCATAAATGTATATAAATAACCGTTTGGAGCGACCACGCTTTTTCCTTTAACTTTGCTTACCCATATATCGTCGTAATTTTTGTCATAAACTTTGGTATTGGCGGAAGCGCATGATACTAAAAATAATAATATAAAAACAAAATATAATTTCATTTATAAAACCTTACGATATATTTTCGACTATTAACGGGATAATATTAACTATTGCAATTTAATAATATATTGTTTATATTATAATAATTATTTTAATAAATATAAAAACGAAAAATGGAAAATTCTGACATCGCTAACCTCTTAATTGATAGATTCACAGAAAGCGAAGAATATAAATATTTAAATATAAACGAAATAAAAACTATATGCGGACTAAAAGGCGGAGGAGATGTTTTATTTTTCGCCTCTCTTTTTAAAGAAAAAAATGAAAGCTTTTTAATAATAAAAGAAAACGAAAGCGAGGCTATGCTTTTAAGTCAGTCTCTCAATTTTTATAATATTCCAAATTATTATTTTCCCGCTTACGACAGTGTTCCTTTTACAAAAATGTCTCCGATAACGGATATAGCTCAAGAGAGAATAAATATTTTGTATAAACTTATAAATAAAGAAAAGTGCATAATAATCGCCGCTATAAATTCAATGGCAAAAAAACTGCCTAATAAAAACGATTTGGAAAAATTATATATTCCAATAAAAATAAACGAAAAATTAAATTTGGAAGATTTAAGATTAAAACTCTACGATTTGGGTTATATAATAGAAATGGAAGTTTCGGAAATTGGAACCGCGGCGATTCGAGGAAGCGTAATAGATATTTTTTCGATAGGCTACGATAATCCGATAAGGGTTGAAATGTTTGACGATTATATTGAGAGCGTAAGATTATTTAAAATAGAAAACGGACGCTCGTTCGAGAATTTGGAAGAAGCGATTATATATCCTATGCGAGAGACCGTTTATAACGATTCTATGATAGAAGAATTTTTGAAACGAGAAGATATTGAAGCGGAACTTAAAAATAATATAATTCAAAAAAAATATTTTGCGGGAAGCGAAAATTTACTTTCAATGTTTTATTCCAATTTGGAAACTATATTCGATTATTTTGAAGAAAAAAAAATATTTATAGACGATAGCGTAAAACTAAAAAATAAATTTATAAATATTTTAAATTCCATAGAAGAAAATTTTAACGGCTCGGATAATATTTTTAGAATGATAGGGAATATAGGCGAATTATATATTGACTTCGATTATTTTGACGAGATAATGAAAAAATCAATAAATATATCTCCTTTCATAATCGAAAACGACGCTTATAAATTTAATTTTATAGAAGGCGAATCTTTCAAATCGAGGTTGACGGATTTTTTGGATTATATAAGAGATTATAGAGAAAAAGATTATTTAATAATTTTATCCACGGGACATTTTGACCAAGCCGATAGATTCTATAAAATAATGCAAGATTTGGAGCCGACTATAATCGTAGACAATATAAACGATATAAGCGTAAATATAAAAGAGGATAATACTGAAGAAAATATTATAACCGACGATAAAAAAATAGATTTAACAAATAATAAAAACAATTTCTATATTATAACAGCTCCCGCTTCTTCGGGCTTTGTAAAAGACGATATAAAAACCATATTCGTAGCCGATTGGGAAGTATTTGGAAGAAAAAGGAAAAAGATAAAAAAACTTCCAAAAGTAGGCAAAAATATAATAGACACTTTCGTAGATTTGAATGTCGGAGATTATGCCGTTCATGTAAATTACGGTATAGGAAAATATTTAGGTTTAACAAGGAAATATTCTAACGGAAAAGAAAAAGATTATTTGACTTTGGAGTATGCCGAAGGAGATAAATTATATATTCCCGTAGAACAGATGAATTTTGTTCAAAAATATATTTCTGGCGGAGGACATAATCCAAAATTAACTTCTTTAAGAACGAGCGCTTGGGAAAAAATAAAGAGCAAAGCGAGAGCGGATGCGCTAAAAACGGCAAGAGAGCTTATAAGATTATATACGATAAGGGCTAATATTCAGGGAAATGTTTACGGGCATGACACTCAATGGCAGGACGATTTCGAGGCTTCGTTTAAATACGAGGAAACGACCGACCAATTAAAAGCGATTAACGATATAAAAAAAGATATGGAAAATGGTAAAATGATGGATAGACTTGTTTGCGGGGATGTCGGTTTTGGAAAGACCGAAGTGGCTTTCAGGGCTATTTTTAAGGCTATAATGGCGGGCAAACAATGCGCGATGCTATGCCCTACTACGATTTTATCTCAACAGCATTATAATACGGCAAAGAACAGATTCAAAGATTTTCCAATAGAGATAGATATATTGAATAGATTCTCTTCGCCTAAAGAAGCTAAAAAAAGCAGAGAAAATTTAAAAAACGGAGAATGCGATTTAATAATAGGAACTCATACGCTTTTGTCGAAAAATATAGAATTTAAAAATTTGGGGCTTATAGTAATAGACGAAGAGCAGAGATTCGGAGTAAATCATAAAGAGGCTTTGAAGAAATTAAGATTAGAAACGGATGTTTTGACTTTATCGGCGACTCCGATTCCGAGAACTTTGAATATGGCTTTAACGGGAATAAGAGATATAAGCGTAATTGAAACTCCTCCGTTAAACAGAATCCCCGTGAAAACTTTTGTTATGGAATTTAACGAGGAGACGGTTGTGTCGGCGATAGAGAGAGAAATTGAAAGAAAAGGGCAGGTATTTTATTTATACAACAGAGTGGAAAGCATAGATTCTTTTGCGCTTTTTGTGAAAAAATTATGCCCGAAAGCTCGAATATGCATAGCTCATGGACGAATGTTAGGAAAGCGGCTTGAAAAAATAATGAAAGATTTTATCGATTATAAATACGATATATTGGTTTCTACAACGATAATAGAAAACGGAATTGATATACCGAATGCAAACACTATTTTAATAGAAAACGCGCATGCTTTGGGACTCTCCGAACTTTATCAATTAAGAGGAAGAGTGGGAAGAAGCGACAGAGAGGCTTACGCTTATATGTTTTATCCTAAAAATTTGGCTTTAAGCGAAGTCGCTTATAAGAGATTATCGGCGATTTCGGAACATACCGATTTGGGAGCGGGGTTCAAAATAGCGATGCGAGATTTGGAAATAAGAGGAGCGGGAAATATTTTAGGAAACGAACAATCGGGAATGATTTATCAAGTAGGATACGAACTTTATGTTCAAATGCTCGAAGAAGCGAAAAACGAATTTAACGGAGAGATTAAAGAAGTTACTTTTGACACGGTTATAGATTTTAAATACGATTTATATATACCCGATTTTTATATTTCGGACAATAAAGAAAAAATATCGGTTTATAAATTGATTCTTCGCTCCCAAAACGACAGCGATATAGAATCGGCGAAAGAATATATGACTGACAAATATGGAAAAATTCCTAAAGTAATAGAAGATATATTTGAAATAGCTAAACTTAAAGTAATATTGAAGAGAGCGAGAATATTATCGGTTATAGAAGGGCAAAGTTCGATATATATCAAACTTGACAAATATTCCCGCATAGACATAAATAAACTTATGCGACTTGCGGCCTCCCAAGATTCTGGAGTTTATTTCGATAAAGAAAATTTGAATCAACTTATATTGTCGAATATCGAAGGGACGGAAAATAATTTAAATCTAAAAATAGAAAAAGTAAAAAATCTAATATTGGAAATAGAAAGCCATGAAATAAATATTAAAGAAAATAAAGACAAATCGGATAAAGAAGAAGCCGAAAAAAGCGCAAATATAACGAATATAATCGAAGCGAATTTGGAAGCTCAAAAAATAGAAAATAAAAAATCGCAAGCCAAAAGAAAGACAAGAAAAAAGCCTTTAAAAGTTATAATAAGAAAGTCAAAATAATAGGACGCCCGATTTTGAATTAGTTAACTTTCTTATTAGAAACGATAAAAAATAGTTGAAATTTTTTAATAGTTTTATATAATTATAGCGGATGTGAAATATTTTTATTGAAATTCAAGGATTCTGAGAATTTATGAAATATATTTTATTATTTTTATGCATTTTAAATTTATCTTGTAAATATAATGTTTCCAACCCCGTTATGACGCTTAAAGATTATACCGTGGGGAGCGGAAAAGTTTATTATGTCTCTTCAAGCGCGACTATAGAGGAGATTGAAGAATCTTTAAGGAATAATTATCATTCTCTCGAAAAATATAAAATAGTGGTAACAAACGGAAGCGATATATCGACTCGAATTTTAACCAATATAGCGGCGGTTATTAAAAAAGGTTCTTTTAATAATGTGGAAGTGGATATAACTAAAACAAAAATAACGGAGATTCCAGCCAATATATTTAAAAACATGGGAAATTTAGAGAGTATTGCCTTACCCGATACCGTCAAAAAAATAGAAAAAGACGCTTTTTCTGGTTGTTCTCTATTATCCAATATTCGATTTTCAGGCGGTTTAACGGATATATTAGGCGGCGCTTTTTCCGGTTGTTCGAGTTTGCCATTGGTAATGCTTTCTTCCAAATCGCTTACAAATATATCTACAGGCGCTTTTTCCGGTTGTTCTTCTTTGGTTAATTTGATTTTGCCCGCGAATATAAGTAATATAGACGGCTCCGCTTTTAATAACTGTTCCAAATTGGCAAATGTCGAATATTTAGGCACTAATAAAAATGTTAAAGGTTCTCCTTTCGCAAGCGGTTCAAATCCAAATAATTTATATTTACCGTCAATGGATGGAACGACTAATAAAATCAGTTCCAGCTTTTTGGGTAAAAGTTGGGCGACTACTAATTACGGAAAACATATTCCAAATTAAAAATTTAAAAAATCTTAATCGATTACTTTATAAGTATTTTACTTGATTATATCCTTTTTGTATAATATAATAACTATTAAAGAAATTTTTATTTATTAAAGGTAGATTTAAAAAATGGAAAAAATCGTAGAAGAGAGAATAAATTCATGGCTTAACGGCGCTTATGACGAAGAGACTAAAAAAGAAATAAGAGATTTGATTGATTCAAAAAATGAAAAAGAATTAACGGACGCATTTTATAGAGATTTGGAATTTGGCACGGGCGGACTTAGAGGAATAATGGGAGTAGG
>CAKVCG010000049.1 GCA_934725525.1 uncultured Brachyspira sp.
TCAGCTCAGCTCAAGCATTGCTTTAAACTTTTTTCAAGTTTATGTTTACTTATTAATTATAAAATATTATTCTATTTTTTTATTAAAAACTTATTCAAATTCTTTTTTGAATTTATTAAATTTCAATTTGCAAAAAGCATTTATTTATTTAAATGTTTTTATAAATATTTATCTAACGGAAATAATGGCTTTAAAAGGCTTTTATTCAAAAATATATCAAAATTTAAGGAGACTATTATGTCAAATTTTTATCAAGGAGTTAATATAAAATCTATATCATTATTTATATTAACAATTATTACTATTACAGCTTGTAGTAAACAAGACCCTACAAAATTTAAACCTTCTCAATTAAACGGAACTTGGACAGGTTCCACAAACTCAAACGCTTTAGTTGTTAATACGACTAAAGATACTTTTCAATACGGAGATATGTCTTGTATAGATATGCCTCGAGATTTTTCTTCAATTAAAGATAACGATACTACTAATTATGTTTTATCTTTTAGCTATGTGGTTAGCGAACCCAATGGGACTGCTTTTATATTTAAAACTTATAATGTAATAGTTTCGTTTACAAGCGATTCGGAATGTGAAGTTAGTGATGAAAGATATTTTAGCGAAACATTCAAGAAAACAGGCTCTCAGGATGAAACTACTTTTGATGTTAGCAGTTTAGTTGGCTCTGGCGGAGCTATTTGGAAAAGCGCCGATGGGAAAGGGACTGAATTCAATATTATTGATGGGAAAATAAGATTTTATACGGGCTCTTCTAATGATGAATTAATTCCTAATTGGAATAGTAATGTTCCAGAAATTGAATTCGAAGCTAAATTAAATAATCAAAATTTTAAATTTAGATTTATAAGTTCTACAAAAGGTTATGTTAATGACAAATTATATTATAGGCAGTAGAATAATATGAAAAAGAATTTAATTATATTTATTATATTAAGTATATTTTTTAGTATAAACCTTTATGGACAAAAACAGCCTGTATGGATTTCAAATACATCGGAAGTATACAATGAAAATATCTATAGAGTAGCAAAAGGTGAAGGATTAAGTGCGAAAGAAGCGGAAAATGATGCTTTTTCTTCTTTAGCAAGAGTTTTTGGTATGACGGTAAAAACGGAAACTAAAGCCCAACAGAGATTTACAGAAAATTCAAAAGGTTTAGAAAAAAACTCAACTTTGGAAAAGAATACTTCAGTGGAAGCAGAACATGATTTAATAAATGTCAGAATAGCGGAAAGTTATTATGACGCTAAAAAGAAAAAATATTATGCTCTTGCCGTTATGAATATAAAAGAAACCGTTCCTTTAATAGTTAATAAAGTTAAAGAAAATGTTGAAACTATTAAAAACTATATAAATAAATCGGATAATGAAAAAGATTTGCTTAAAAAGTTTTCAATTTTGGATATGGCTTATATAGTTTCTTTAAAAAACGATTCATTTTTAGGGCAATTAAGCGTATTGGATAGTTCCGTAAATATTCCGATAGACAATAATTTTAAATCTCAAAGTATAAAAAATAAACTTGACGAAGTATCTCAAAATATAACATTTTCGGTAGATACGGGAGAATATTCTTCTACGGTTAAGCTTGTGATAGAACAAATGATAAGCGATTTAAAACTTAAAATGTCTAAAAATAATCCAACTTATACTTTTAAAGAACATATTTCTTACAACGGAAACGATACGGGCTACGGCATGTATGTTATGAATTACACGCTTTTACTCGAATTAGTCGATTATAACGGAGTGAGAGTGACTTCTTTTTCTTTTAAGGGTAAGGAAGTGGGAGCTAATGAGGAAGCGGCTAAAAAAACAGTCGCTACGAAGTTGGCGAAAACGATAAAAGAACCTCTTTCGGCACAATTCGGAGAGTTTCTAAATAATATGCTTAAATAATTTATTTTTATAAGTTTACAAGATTTATAAGAATAAATATTTAATAAAAAATAAAATATTTATGGAGGGTATTTCAATGATGAAATCCAAAAAGATTTTTATAATGGCTCTTTCTATAGCTATTATAAGCGTTATCTCTAACGGTTCAGTGTTCGCCGCACCCGCAGAGAAATACAAAGTTGTAGACAAAAGTGGCGGCAAAAAGGCTAAAGACCCAGCTTGGTTTAGCACATGGTTAAAAACTCACAGTAGAACGAAAGTTGAAAAATCTGATAAAGATTTTGAAGGTAAAGAAGCTTTCGTTATAGAACAAGAAGGTGAAGACCTTGATTTTCTTAAAATGTGGGCAAACAATATAAATTCAAGTTCTGAAGTCGTTAGATATTTATCGCAAGAGGTAGAAAATTTTGTAGTAGGTTCTGAATTGGCATCTCAAAGCGGTAAACAGCAAGAAGTAGAAAGAGCCGCTAAAAGTTTAACAACTTCTTTATCCAAAGCGAGATTAGTTGGACTTAGAAAGGAAGGAGATTGGTGGATTAAAAGACAATATACTTCGGGTCCAAATAAAGGTCAGTTTACATATTCATATTATGTATTATATCTAATCGATAAAAAGAAAATAGACGATTTACTTGAGATAGAAATGAAAAAAGCTAAAGGACAAGCTACGACAGAAACTCAAGAAGTAGTCGACCAAGTATTTGACGAATATTTATCATCAAGAAACGAAGAATAAAAAACAAAGGAGATTAAAAATGTTTAAAAAAATTTCAATAATAACTATTATACTAATTGCAAATATATCGTTCTTATTTGCTCAAAAAGGCGTATATGTAATAAGCCCAGCGGTAGGAACACATAAAGATAATGCTCTTAAAGAAAGTTATGTATCTACTTTATCAGCTTTATTTATTAATGGTGGCTATGTAGATGAAAATGATAGCTTATTGGGAGCTATAAAAGACGCCGCTATTGATGCTGGTATTGACGCTTTAATTAAATCGCCAGATAAAAATTCCCAGATAGCGGGGAAAGTGTTAAAAGCAAGAGGCGAGAGATTTATAGTGATGGTTGCCGTAGACGAACTTACGGAAGAAACCTGCAATAAATTGGGATTGAAATACGAGATTGTCAAAATGGCTGCTGACGGCGTGGTTACTATAACAGTATTTGACAAAAACGAGCTTCCCGTTCCTTATGTAAGTTTTACGACTGGCAAACTTCAAAACTACGAAAAAATATGCAAAAAACTTGTAAGCGATACAACTAAAAAATTTATAGATAAGCAAAGCAAGAAAAAATAATTTTTAGTATTTTGGGAGAATAAAAATGAAAAAAATATTAACCCTTATATTTTTTACTTTGATTAGCTTTTCTTTTGTATATGGTAAAGGAAAAACAGTTCTCACTTTGGCATGCATGCCTCCAGAAGGAACTATGGACGAAGAGGCAAAAACCGCCTATGTTACGGCTGTGGAAGCCGCTTTTATTAAAGCGGGACATCGTGTCGCCAATAGACAAAGACTTGAAAAACTTATTCAAGAAATATTATTGCAACAAACCAGCGGTATAATAGACGAAGATGTCGCTAAAGCTGAAGCGGGTAAATTTATGAAAGTTGATTATCTCGTATTGGTTACCGTAGATAAATGGAGCGAAAAAAAAGTAAATAGCGCCGCTGGAGCAAGAGCTGCGGGAAATATATTAGGCGCTCTTTTGGGTTCTTCTCAAAATACCGGCGGGACAGGAGAATCCGACTTGATAACGGTAGAAAATGTCGACTTAAGCGTATTGATAACGGAAGTTGAAACAGGTGAGCAAGTAGCTGCGGCAAATTCTCGAGGAAAAAGAAAAGACGGAGCGGCTAAATTAGCCGCTAAAGTTGTGAAAGATATACAGAAACAATTAAAGAAAAAATAATTTAATTTAATATATTAGTTAGACATAAAGAGATTTATATATCAAAAATATATAAATCTCTTTTATTACTAAAAATAAAACAAGTTATACCACAATTAAAATATTTTATTATAAAAATGGCAATAAGGAATCGCGCCTTTTTTGAAATAATAATCTTGATGATAATCTTCCGCTTCGTAAAAATTCTTATATTCTCTTAAAGTTGTGGCGACATCGTAGCCTTTTTCTTTTAAAATATTTATATACTTTTCTGCAATTTGTTTTTCCTCTTCGTTTTGATAAAAAATTGCGGATAAATATTGAGAGCCAATGTCGGGACCTTGTCCGTTTTTTTGAGTGAAATTGTGAGTTTCAAAAAATAGTCTAACCAAATTCTCGTAAGTAGTTTTATCCGCATCGTAGCCAACTTTTACGGTTTCCAAATGTCCAGTTAATCCCGAGCAAACTTCCATATAAGTCGGATTCGCTTTATGTCCGCCCGCATATCCGCTAACTGCCTCAAATACTCCTTCCGCCTGCTGAAACCAATATTCCGTTCCCCAGAAACAGCCCGAAGCAAAGTAGCAGTATTTTGCATTTTTAGGTATTTCGTTCATTTTCTTTTCCTTAATGTAATAATTATTGCTATATGCAAAAAGTAAAATAAAAATCGCCGTCAAAAAAATTAATATTTTCTTCATAAATAAATTCTAAAATAAATTCTAACTCAAAATCACTCTCTCGTTTTCTTTAACCGATTCCAGAACAATGCAATTCGCTCCTATTATCGCGTTAGAACCGATTACGGTAGTTCCACCGAAAATTGAAGCGTTGGCGTAAATTGTCACATTATCGCAAACGGTAGGATGTCTTTTTTTATTTTCCAGTCCTCTTCCGTTTTTTAGAGATAAAGCTCCCAAAGTGACGCCTTGATATATTTTTACATGATGCCCGATAATAGTCGTCTCTCCTATTACGATTCCCGTTCCATGGTCGATAAAAAAATATTCTCCTATTTTTGCCCCGGGATGAATATCGATTCCCGTTTTTGAATGAGCGTATTCCGATATTACTCTCGCAGTTAAATATTCTTTTTGATTATAAAATATATGAGAGATTCTATAATGAAATATCGCCCTAAAACCCGGATAAGTCAAAATAATTTCTTCGTAAGATTTGCAAGCTGGGTCCGAATCGAAAAAGAATTCCAAATCTTTTTTTAAGATAATTTTAATTTCGTCCAACTGTTTTATAAAATCTTCCAAGTCGGAATTTTTAGAAATTATTTTTAAATAAAGTTTGGATATATTTTTTTTAATATTTTCAATATTCCCAGACTCTCTAAAAAAATCGGGGAAAATATAATCTCTAATAAACTTTACAATATCTTTTATATTTTTTTTATTAGGCAATTCTTTAAAAGTTTTTAATCTCATAAAAAATTAATTATTCCATGTATATCTTTCACCAGTGTCGGGTAAAATTGAAAGTATTTTTATCTCTTTATTAACTTCTATTTTCTTGCTTAATTCGATTGCTCCGTAAACGCTCGCCCCGGAAGATATTCCGACAAGCAAACCTTCCGTTAGGCAAATATCTTTCGCAGTATTTATAGCGTTATCGTCAGAAACATCGATTATCTCGCTTATAACTTTTTGGTCTAAAATTTCGGGAATAAAATTCGCTCCTATTCCTTGAATTTTGTGAGGAGACGCTTTTCCTTTCGTGAGCAAGGGAGAAGATTCTGGCTCTACTCCGACTACTTTTGCCTGTTTGTTATTGTCCAAAATATATTTGCCGATTCCAGTCGCGGTTCCTCCCGTTCCTATTCCAGCTACTATATAATCAATATCGGGAATATCTTTAAATATTTCGGGAGCGGTATAATTATAATGAGCCTTAACATTCGATTGATTTACAAACTGCCCTGGAATAACGGAATCTTTTATTTCTTTATTTAATTGATTCGCTCTTTCAACGGCAATGTTCATTCCTCCATCGACAAGCTCGAGTTTAGCGCCGTAATCTTTTATTAACTTTCTTCTCTCTTGCGACATAGAAGACGGCATAACTATTATGACATTAAGCTTCAAATAAGAGCCTATAGCCGCCATTGCGATTCCCGTATTCCCCGAAGTCGGCTCGATTATCGTAGAGCCTTCTTTCAATTTTCCGCTTTCAAATAAATCAAGCAGCATTTGTTTAACGGGTCTGTCTTTAACAGAACCTATAGGATTATTTTTTTCCACTTTTCCAAAAAGTTTAATTCTCTCGTTTAAATTAAACTTTTTCTCTATTTTCTCAAGTCGGAGAATGGGAGTATTTCCCACCAATTCCAACACATTATTATATATCATTATATGTCTCCATCAATTAATTTGTTTGAAAAATCTTACATTACTATAAAAAGAAAGTCAATAGCAATATTTTAAAATATTATAAACTTGAAAACTTATGCGAATTTATTATAATAAAATCTTAATAACATTTTGAGGTAATAAAATGAAATTAGTTTCGTTTATAGAATGGAATAATACCGAAGCAATCGGAATCGTGAGCAAAGACGATAAAAAAGTCATCGCGATAAAAGAAATTATAAGCGATTTTCAATACGGCGAAAATCCTATGATTAAATTAATAAAAAATATGAATGGCGATTTGCTTAAAACTCTAAAAAACGCAAGCGAAAATTTCAATAAATATCCAACGTATTCTATAGAAAATATTCAAATACTCTCTCCGATAAGAAAACCGATTCATGATATTATATGCGTTGGAGTAAATTATAGCGACCATTTGAAAGAAATCGAAGGCAATAAACTTATGGATAAAAACGATTCCAAAAAGCCCGTTTATTTTTCAAAGAGAGCTATTGAAATAATAGGGCTTGGCGAAAAAATTAAAGCGAGATTTGATTTGGACAAATGTTTAGATTACGAAGTCGAACTTGCAATTATAATTGGAAAAACGGGAAAAGATATTTCAGTCGAAAAAGCGAACGATTATATATTTGGCTACAGCATTTTTAACGACATCTCTTCAAGGGCAATACAGAAAGAACATTCAGAGTGGTATAAAGGAAAAAGTTTAGATTATTACAGCGCAATGGGACCATGCATGGTTTATAAAGACGATATAAAAGATATTTTCAATTTGGAAATAAAAAGTATTTTGAACGAAGAAATCAGACAATCTTCAAACACAAAATATATGATACATGATATATATAGTTTGGTATCGGATATTTCAAAAGGAATGACTTTGGAAGCGGGAGATATAATAGCTACGGGAACTCCAGGAGGAGTCGGCATGTCTTTCAATCCTCCTAAATATATGAAATCGGGCGATAAAATAGTTTGTTATATAGAAAATATCGGCGAGTTGATTAATTTTGTGGAATAAAAATTAAATAATAAGTTTAATCACCCATGCCAAGGCGTCTGCGGCAACATGCCCGCAGACGCGCCGCTTTAGCGTAACAATACCTATTTACCGCAAGTAAGTATTTTTCCTCTCGCTTTCAGCGGGCTTATATACTACTATCATTTATTAATTTATCTATTATGTCTTGTGGAATTTCTAAACGAGCTAAACTTAACTTTATATTTTGTTGCCTTATAAGATTATTTGTTATCTCTTACTATAATTTCAAAACTAATACCCCAATTTAATCCCGACACTCTATTAAAATTAACATTGTATTTTGAATTATTATTGGGTTTAGATTGTTTCCAATCTTTCTTTTCTATAAAATTGTTATCGACTAAATAATTTATGATTAATTCTGCATCATTGAAAGAACTCATTTATACAAACCTTACGCTATATATTTCCTTTCAATTTCTTTAATATCAACATTATTTAATTTATATTTTTGTGATAAATCGAGGTTTTTCTCTTCAAGTAATTTTTTTACTTCGTTTAATTTTTCTACTTCGTTTTGGTATTCTTTCATTTTATTTTCGCAATAAGCTTCAACTTCTTTTCTTATCTGCTCTTCTAATATATGATTTATGTCCGCTCCCACTTTGGCTAATTGGTAATCAAAGACTCTATACTGTTTCCAATACATATCCATTGTATTAGTATCAATATCGCCTATTAATTTATTTATATCGGAGGAGGATTTTATATTTTCGTTAAAATAAGATAATATATTTTTAATTAAATCGCTTATAGCTTCTTTTATGGTTTCACCCGAATTGAAAAATGATAACTCTAAATAAACAGCTTCGTATTTGTTATCTTCCGCTTCATTAACCATAAAATGCAAGTGAGGAATATTCCATTCTGAATTGTTTTTTAATACGATTTTACCTATAGCTCTAAAAACTAAATTATTAATAGATAAAACTTCGCATTGTTCGTATATACTCATACGCTCACTCCCTACATTTATATGGATTTAATCTCCTTAATATTTAAACTATACTACATTTTATTTTATGTATTATGTTTACTCTGCTTTATCTTTCGTATTCTTTTATTCGGACTTAATTAGCATGCCAATAACAATACCTATTAACCGCCAATAAGTATTTTTCCTCTTTCGTATATGGCTTACAGCCCGCTTTAGCGTCGTCCGTGTCGAAACCGAATACTTTAGCATACGCTAAAGCGGGCATGTTGCCATGATTAATATCGGCTTCGGATAAAGGCTTTTTATTTAATCTTAAAATCAAAGCCTCTTTTTTTTCCAAAGTCCTTCTGGTAATTTCAATACTGTTATTAAACCGTCTCATATTATGCCACCTTAATAGTAATTATTTTAGGCATAGTTAAAGTGGCTTCTCGTATATCGGTTATTACAAAATTGCCGTTAACTAAATGTTATTTTTGATTTGTATATTCCGATAAACTTTCAATTTCCAAACTTTTAACCTCGCCCTCTATCTTAAATATTACAAATTCATTAATAAGACTTCTATTATAGTCTCATTTATTTGCTTTTCGTAATCTTCAAATGTTATTTCGCCGTCTTCTTCTTCGTATGTTTTTTTATATATTTCATAATCCATTATGTAAGGGAACGGCACTTGATATTTTTCGTATAATTCGTCAACATTGACTTTACCCGCTTTTATATCTTCTCTTAATTGTTGTTTTTCTTGTTCTGTCATTTTTAATTTACCTACCATTAGAAAATCTATCTATTAAAGCCTCGACTTTTTTAATTCGCTCTTCTTCCGTTAGTCCGTTAGCATCGTATATGTTCTTATGTTTTTCTAATAAATGTTGAACCAATTCGTCATAAGTCATTAATTCTTCGTTATCGTTATCCATGTATATATCCTTATTCAAGCGGTTCTATTATTATAAAATCAAAATTCTTTTTTTTCAATACTTTTGTAATTTTAAATTCGCCATAACATAAATACTCGTCCTCTTGGCTTTGATAATAACTCAATATCGTCTTCTATTTCCGCATCTGTTTTTATATCGGCACTATCTATTTTACTATCCGAATATTTTTCTTTAATATATTCTTTAATCTTCTCTTTCGCTTCTTTTTATAATTTTCTTTATATTGATTAAACTCCTCGCCGTATTTATCCCAAGCCTCTTCATTACTTATAGCATCTTCGGGCGTTCTCAAATATTCCACTATATCCCTATCAAGCCTGTAAGTCGATATTGCATCTTCCTCGCCTTCATTATAAGGATTATAACCTCTTCGGCTTGGTAAAGTGTTTACTTGTTTCGCCTCCGAAAGCCAATCCCCCATTTAAGCGGTTTATACATATCGTTGATATAGCTTAATTGGTCTTTAATTTTTTTATATTAATGAAGTCTTTCAAGTTCTCGGTTGGTTAATATATTGACATTAATTACTAAATTCGTATAATAATTAATTAAAATTTAAATTAAAAGGATTCAAAAATGAAAAGAATAATTATAATTTCATTAACAGTTTTTTGTTTAGCTTTTATTATTTCATGCGGAAATAAATCTTCAAATAATAAGGTTATAACTATCAACGCTGGACCTCAGCCGAAAACTATAGACCCAAGTTTAAATACCGCTTTGGACGGATGCTATTATGTTATACATGCGTTTGAAGGTTTGACTACAAAAGATAAAAACGGGAATATAGTCGGCGGAGTCGCTGAAAGTTGGGAAGAGTTTGACGATGGCGCAAGATATATATTCCATTTAAGAACCAACGCAAAATGGAGCGATGGCAAACCCGTTTTAGCGGAAGATTTCGTTTATACTTGGAGAAGAGTCGTAGACCCTTTGGTTGGAAGTCAATATAGTTTTCAGCATGAACCCGTAAAAAACGCGAAAGATATTACCGCGGGAAAATTGCCCGTTGAAAGTTTGGGAATAAAAGCTATAGACGATTATACTTTGGAAGTAGTTTTGGAAGCTCCTACCGCTTACTTTTTGGATTTGGTAGCGTTCCCTACTTTTTATCCCGTTAGAAAAGATATTATAGAAGAATATGGAGATACTTGGAGTTTAAATCCTCAAACTTATATTGGAAACGGACCTTTTGTAGCCACAGAAATAAATCAAGATGAAAGCATCATAATGGTTAAAAACACTAATTATTGGAATGTCGATTTCGTTGTCGCGGAAGAATTAAGATTTATTTTGATGCAGAATGAAAATTCTTCGGTTGCGGGAATCAAAGACGGTTCTATAGATTTTGCTCGAGTAGTTCCCACTCAAGATATACCGAATTTAAAAGAAGAAGGATTATTGCAAATAAAACCGATGCTTGCGTCTTATTTTTATTGTTTTAATGTTACAAACGAAATATTGAAAGATGTAAGAGTTCGTAAGGCGCTTGCTTTGACTATAGATAGAAATTATATAGTTGAGCAAGTAATGAAAGGAGGAGAGACTCCCGCTAACGCTTTCGTTCCTTTTGGAATAAGAGACGAGGATGTTAAAGATAGTTTTAGAGAAATCGGCGGAGGATTCTTCGATATAAGTCCAGAAAATTATCAAAACAATATTGAAGAGGCTAAAAAATTAATGGCGGAAGCGGGCTATCCCGATGGAAAAGGTTTTCCAGTTTTTGAATTCAAAGCTGACCCTGGTTTTCATGTGGCGATATTCGAGGCGGTTCAACAAATGTGGAAAGAAAATTTGGGAATAGACACAAAAATAGTTCAAGAAGAATGGGCTGTATTTTTGCAAACGAGATACGATAAAAATCTAACTATGGCAAGAGGCGGATGGTTTGCGGATTTTAACGACCCAATAAATTTCTTGTCTTTATATACGAGCCATTCTCCAAATAATTATAGTTCTTATAGCAACGTTCAATATGACGCTTATATTCAAACGGCATTGACTACGGGAAATCAAAAAGTTAGAATGGATGCGATGCATAAGGCTGAAGAATTGCTTGTAAACAGTTTCGCTATAGTTCCGATTTATTTTTATACAGAGCCGTTATTAGTTTCGCCTAAATTGAAAGATGTTTATTATGACGCTTTGGCTATGCATAAATTCGTTTATTCTTATAAAGAGTAGAATTTAAATTTTTTCAATAAAATTTAATTTGATAAAATGAGGCGTATATATTTATTATATATGCCTTTTTTATTTATTAATGTATAATTAAAACTCTAAAAATTTATAAATTAAAATAGAAAGAGTTAAAATGACAAACAATGAATTTAATATTGCTTGCGATTTAAACGATTATTCTTGGTTTGAAAAAATTGAAAAAGACAAAGGCGTTATTTTTGTAGCTTCGGGCGTTTTCTATTATTTTAAAAAAGAAGAAGTGAAAAATCTTTTCGTTAAAATGGC
>CAKVCG010000050.1 GCA_934725525.1 uncultured Brachyspira sp.
GCTTTAACTTTTAATTTGGTTGATGAACAAGCTACGGCTTTAATAAATAGCAACGATATGGTTATGGGCGTTTTTACGAATTATGCGAAAGTTCCAGAATACGGAAAACAATTATATTTTTATAGCGAAAAAGACGATTTTGGCAGAAGAATAAGAGGAGCGCCCGTTATAGTAAATAAAGAACCGTCCCTCGAAGGTAACGCTTTGATAGACGCAAATGTGACAGGCGGAGAATTTGGCGAGGCTAATGTTTCTTTTGAACTCAATAACGAAGGAGCGACTCAATTCGCTTTGGTGACGGCTCAAAATGTAAATAGAATGCTTGCTATAGTTTTGGACGATAGAGTAATAAGCGCGCCAAATATAAATCAAGAAATTAGAGGAGGCAGAGGAGTCATTACGGGCAGATTTACGATTGAAGAAGCGCAAGATTTGGCAAGAATATTGAAAGAAGGAGCTTTGCCTTTGAATGTTAAAGTTATAGAGGAAGCCGTTGTTGGGCAGTCTATAGGAGCGGACTCCGTTAAAGCTGGAACTACGGCTTTATTTATGGCTTTCATACTCGTTGCCGTATTTATGATAGCAATTTATAGGCTTTCGGGCGTTCTTGCAACTATAGCGATGCTTGTAAATATTATACTTGTAATAGCGGTTTTATCTCCGTTAAGATTTACTCTAACATTGCCGGGAATAGCGGGGCTAATTTTAACTATGGGTATGGCGGTTGACGCTAATATTATTATATTTGAAAGAATAAAAGAAGAGTTGAGAGTAAAATCAAATATTGCCGACGCTATTATTTCGGGTTATGATAGAGCTTTTTCTACTATATTTGACTCGAATATAACTACAATAATAGTCGCTTTAATACTTTGGATATTTGGAAGCGGTCCCGTTCAAAGTTTTGCGATTACTCTATTCTTCGGTATTTTGATAAATCTGTTTACCGCGGTATTCATAACGAGATATATTTATGAAGAAATTATAAGAGCTAAAATTGTAAAAAAAGCGGGTTTTTTCTTTATATAAAAAATATAATAACATGATTAATAATAAAAAAGCGTTATAATAAAGTAAGGATTTGTAAATGAGCGACAAAGAAATAAAAAATAATAATGTTATAACAAAATATAAAATTCCATTCGTAAAATTTATGCCTATTGCGGCGGTTATATCTTCGATACTTTTTATAGCATCGATTTGTATATTTGCCCAAAAAATTAAAAGCGGAAATTTCAATTTGAGCATCGATTTTGCGGGCGGAGTGGAATTAAATGTAAAAATAGATAATCCTCAAGTGATAAATATTGCGGAAATAAGAGCCTTATATTCAAACTTTGGAGAAGAGACGATTAATATACAAGAATTAGAAGGCGAAGAAAATATAAATTCTTTTCTTTTGAGATTCAGAGGCTCGAACGAAGAATCAGACAGAGCGATGAAAGTTCTTTACGATAATTACGGAGAGGATAAAGTTTCGCTAATCGGAAGCAATATTATAAGCGGAGTAGTTTCAGCCGATAATTTGAAATTGGCTTTTATACTTATAGTAATCGCTTGGATAATAATAATGATTTATATTGCGATAAGATTCAATCATCGCTACGCTTTGCCGGCGATTATAACTCTTATACATAATGTGGTTATAGTATTCGGAATAATAACTTTCTTAAATAAAGAATTTTCGGTATTGGTTTTATCTTCGATTTTGACTCTAATCGGTTATACGATTAACGATATAATAGTCGTATTCGATAGAATAAGAGAAAATTCCGACAGTGAAAAACCGTTTAAAGAAATAGTTAATTCGAGTTTAAATAGCGTAGTAGGAAGAACTATAATGACTGGAATATCTACTTTGCTTGCCGCTGCTTCCATAATGATTTGGGGCGGTTCTATACTTTACGATTTCGCATTCACTTTCTTTTGGGGAGTCATTATAGGAACTTACGCGAGTAATTTTATAGCGAGCGGACTTTTAATACTTTTTATGAAAGGTAAAAAATCTTAATTATTACATAAACTTTATATTTGCTTATAAAAATATAAAATTTTAAGCTAACTTCCGCTGGCGATATAATTTCTATAATATTTATAAGCTGCCAAATTTGGATAAAATTATAGTGGCTAAAAATAAATAAATCGAAGTTCCGCTAATATCGCAAATCGAAGCGACTAAAGGAACGCTGCTCGTTGTCGGGTCTTTTTTAAGTTTTACGAATATAAAAGGCAAACATAAACCTATTAAACTTCCTATTATGACTACCAATATCATTGAAAGCGACACAACAAAAGCTATAGTCAAACCTCCTCTAAAAATCGCAAGCAAAGAAACGGTTAAACCCATAGTTAAACCAAGCGCCGCCGATATTAATATTTCTTTTCCTAACATAAAAAGCCAATCGCTCTTTTTGACATCGCCGATTGATAAACTTCTTATTATTAAAGTGGAAGATTGCGCGCCCGCGTTTCCAGCGCTGTCGATTAATAAAGGCAGAAAGAAAATGAGAGAAACATATTTGCTTATCGTTTCGGTAAACAGTCCGATAAAATAACCCGAAATTATATTTATAAAAACCAATATAAAAAGCCACATAATTCTTTTTTTGTATAATGTAAAAATCGTAGCCTGTTTAATGTTTCCCGAAAAATCATCGTCAACGCTTATAGCTCCGAGTTTGTGAAAGTCTTCCGTATCTTCTTCTTCGGCAATATCAAAAATATCGTCTATTGTCACTATTCCTATTAAAGCGTTTTTTGAGTCGACTACGGGAATATAGAGCAAATCGTATTTTCTTCCAACTTTTACCGCTTCCTCTTGGTCCGAATATACCGACAAATAAATAATATCGGTATGCATCAAATCTTTTATAGTTTCCTCTTCGTTTTTTGCAAATAATAAATCTTTCAATAAAATATAGCCAAGCAATATATCGTTTTTATCGACAACATAAATAACCTCGAAAGTTTCCGAATCTTTTCCGAATTCCCTAATATATTCCAAAGTCTGTTTAATCGTAAAATCGGGATTGACATCTATATATTCCGGCGTCATTATTCTTCCAACGCTTTCTTCGGGATAGCCCAATAATTGTCTCGTGATATTTAAATCGGTTTCTTTCATTAATGAAAAAATCTTTTTTGTAATATCGCTCGGGAGTTCTTCTAATAATGAAATTCTATCATCGGGACTCATTTCATGAATAAGTTCCTTTAATTCGTTATCGCTCATCGACGATATTAAAGATTCCTGCTCGTTTGAATCGAGTTCTGAGAAAACATAAGCGGCTTTTTCGGTTGATAATAATCTGAATAATATGCTTTTATTTTTATCGTTATCGAGTATTCTTATTATATCGACTATTTCCGCGGCATGCATATCGGCTAAAGAATATTTTAATTTATCCCATCTTTTATTTTCTATAATATTGATAATTTCCGTGTATTCTCTATTTTGATTTATCATAAACCGCCCTACTTTTATAAATATTTTTTATATTTTAGTATATCAATTCTTTAATAATTAATATATAATATATCAAATAAATTTCGATATTGATTATATCATTAATTATAAATTATATACTTAAAAGGAGCTATTTCAATATGAGTAAAGTAAAAAGAATAGGAATACTTACAAGCGGAGGAGACGCTTCAGGTATGAATCCCGCAATAAGAAGCGTTGTGAGAACGGCTATAGCGAACGGGCTTGAAGTTGTGGGGATAAGAGAAGGCTATCAGGGGCTTATGTATAATAATGTATACGATATGAACGCGGGAAGCGTCGGTGGAATCATAAACCATGGCGGAACTATATTGTTTTCGGCAAGGTCTCCCGAATTTCAAACCGAAGAAGGAATGAAGAAAGCCGCAGATAATATGAAATATCATGGAATGGAAGCTTTGGTAGTTATAGGCGGAGATGGAACTTATAGAGGCGCTTTGGACTTTTCAAATCATCATCCAGAATTTCCTATTGTTGGAATACCTGGAACGATAGACAACGATATATACGGAACGGATTATACTATAGGATACGATACGGCGGTTAATGTAGCTATGGAAGCAATAGATAAATTGAGAGATACGGCTACGAGCCATGGAAGATGTTTTGTGGTCGAAGTTATGGGCAGACATGCGGGTTATATAGCTTTGGAAGTGGGAATAGCTTCGGGAGCGGAGGACATACTTATACCAGAAACTCCAACCGACTTGGATAAAATAGTCGAAGAATTACAACTCGCAAAAAAGAGAGGAAAAAAATCTTCTATAATAGTGGTTGCCGAAGGAGACGAATCTGGCGGAGCTATGGAGACGGCAAAACATATAGAAGGAAAAACGGGTTTCGATACGAGAGTTACGATATTAGGACATATGCAAAGAGGGGGTTCCCCTACTTCAAAAGAGAGATTAATGGCTGCAAGATTCGGTTATATAGCGGTTAAGGCCCTTTTGGAAGACAGAACGAATGTTGCCGTTGGAATTTGGAAAGGAGAATATACTTATACTCCTTTATCCGATGCCATTAAAAAAGTTCCTAAAATAGACCCTATAGATTTGGAGCTATGCAGAACATTGGCTATATAGTCGTAAATTATAGTCATAAAAAATAAAAGTAATTAAGGCTATAGTTTGTATGAAAGAAAGTAAATCGATTTTAGGAATTAGAATAGACAACTTTAATAACGATTTTGAAGATATTTTAGAGAAAATAAAAGACGAAGAAAACGCTTTAATAGTTACTTTGGATATTCATCAATTATTAAAAGTTCGTTCCAATAAAAAATTGAGAGAAACCGTAAATAACGCTTATTTGGTTATTGCCGCTCATCATACCATAGCTAAAGGTTATAACTTTATTCATAAAGAAAATTTGGAATATATGCAGGATTTTATACTTTTTTCAAATATAATGTCGTATATAGATAAGAAAAAAATGTCTTTGTTTTTATTCGGAGATAATGAAAAATACTTTTTTTCTATTTTGGAAAAAATAAAAAAAATATACCCTAATATAAGGCATGTCGGAAATCTGGCAAATTTAAAAAACAAAAAAGAATTTGAAAAAATTTTTATAGGATTAAAAAAAATAGACCCTGATATTTTTTTAATATATATGTCTTTTAAAAAATCTCTATATTGGTTTGCAAATAATAAAGAAAATCTAAAAGTAAAATTATGCGTTCCAATATTGAGACCTTTAGAGGGTTTCGCTGGAAAAATTAAATCTCCTAATATAAAAATATTGGAAGCGAATAAAGAAGAGGCTTTTTATCTAAAGAAAAACATATTTAGAATATTCTTATATTTAGATTATATATATTTTTGGATACTCGTTTTCTTTGAAAAATTAACTTTAAAAATAAAGAGAAATTAAAAAATTTAATTTCTCTTTTTCGTTTTTGTTATTATAAAAGTCGTTTAGCCACTTTTTAAAAACCGTTAATTTAAAGTCAATAAAGTTTCCTGCAAAGCTGCCATATATTCTTTTGCCCTTGAAACATTCGGATTATTCGGATATTGAGAGACAAAAGAATCCAAGGTTTTATAAGAATCGGAATATCTTCCGACTTTGAAATAAGATAAACCTATATAAAGCAAAGCTTCCGCATCCAAAGTATCGATATTGTTATTATATCTAACTTTATTATAGAATTCTATAGCTTTATCGTAATTTTTTTCGTCATAGTAAGATTGTCCAATTCTGAATAAAGCCTCTTCTTCATATTTAGTCCTTGGGAATAAAGTCGCTATTTTATTATAATACATTCTCGCCTTAGTATAATTTCTCTCCAAAAACGATTTATGCGCTCTTGCGGGAACTTGAATTAAATAAGTTCTCATAACCTCGTCATAATAAACGCTCGTTTTATAGTATTGTAAAAAGTCTTCGTATATTTCAAAAGCTCTGTCATAATCGTTCATATTGAAATAAACTCTCGCTCTTCCCAATACCGCAAGCTCACCGTTAGCTCTTAAAAAATAACTCAAAGCCTCTCCATATTTCTTTTGAAAGAATAATTGATAGCCGTATTCCATATTCATAGTAGAAGCTATATCTTTATCTTTAGCTCTCAAATTATTCTGTAATTTAGGCATTATATAATAATCCGCCGCATTTTCCAAACGCGCTATATCGGCGTAGGTTATTATGGCATTTGTGGAATAACTTATAAATTCTGGATTATCTATAATCTCCGTAAGTCTTTCTTTAGCCAAATGATATTTTTTTTGTTTTTTTAAAGAATCGGCAACCAAGAAATAAGATTGCGCTATATTATCCAAAGGTCTCAACTTTGTATCTATAGATAAATATTCGTTCAAATTATTTATAGCTTCGTCATAATTACCCATCTCATAATATCTTTTACCTTTTTGAAAATATCTTTCGGGTGAAGATAAAGAGGATGCTTTGGTAATAAAAACTCCTCCTAAAATGGCAACTATAGTAATAACTGACGCTAAAATCGCTGCATAAATTTTCATAATATCTTCTCCAATTAATTATAAATCGCTTAATACTTGATTAACCCAAAAATTAACTTCCGTTGAATTAATCGACTGTATGCGTCTAAATACATTCAAAGCGTTTTGTTTTTGATTCGTATTCTTATAGGCTTTCCCAAGTAATAAATTAATATTATAGTATAAATTTCTATTAACATTTTTTCTCGATATTGGTTCAAGTAAAGTAATTACGGTGGAATAATTTCCCAATTTAAATTGAGCCAAAGCTTTATTATATTCGTTCATATACATATCGTATTCCGTTTGAGCTGGAGGCGGAGTTTCCATAATATTATTAATAGTAGCTTCTATAGAATTAGTATTTACAACTCCGACTATATTTTCATTCGTAATATAATTTATTTCGTTCGTATCTCTATTTTTTATAGGATTGTTGGAAATATTATTATTCGTTTCCGCCTTTATATATATTTCAGTAGTATTATAATAATTGGTGTAATTATGATAATTAGTCTGATTATAATAATTTGTTTGCTCATAGTAATTGGTTTGAGCGTAATAATTTGTTTCGGTTATAAAATTTGTTATCGTGTATGCATTCGTAATGAATTCATTATTCATTAAATTCGTATTCAAATTACTCGCAACTATTATCATTGTATTTGTATTGGTAATAATATTGGCGTTAGGATTTTTATATTCGAAAGAAATCGTGTCCACATCCGAATCAGCGGTATAAAAACCTATATTGTCGACATAAGATATTACCGCATAATAATACGTTCCATACCTCGGAAGTATATCGAGCATAGAATACGAATTTGCATTATTAGTCGCTTTTACGGAGCCTATAACAGTCGCTGTGGCTAAAAGCGGTCTCGATAATATAGGATTATTGCTTCTATATACATAATAAGTTAAATTAGGATGATATATACCTTGCCATTCCACATATAACGAATCTTCGTTTATTGCCCTTATTGATATATTATTTGCCAATCTTTTAGAATTAGGCAAATTCGTAAAAGAATTGTCGGGATTCGCGGAAATTTGAGAATATAAAACTCCCGAAGTAAAAATGAATAATATTAAATTAAATATTAAAAATATTTTTGTTTTACAATATCTTATTTTATCCATAATTTATCCTCTTTACATTACTATATATATTCGGAATTGAATTATATAAAATTTAGGTATATTATAAAATAAATTTAAATTTTTTCCATAACTATGGCGACTAAAAAACCAAGACACATAGACAAAACGGTCGACGCCAACATCGGAATGCTTAAAGAAGTTATATTTGGCCATAAACTTAAAAACGATACAATCAAAATACCCAATACGAAACCAAATAGCATAGACCTATATTTTTGAATCAGAATAGTTATTAATTTAGATATTAAGAATATTCCTATAAGGATTCCTATTCCTAAAAATATCAGAGGATAAATATTATTTAAATTAGAAGTCATATTCGATACGAAATAAGATATATTCTCATATTCTCCCAATACCAATAAAAGAAGAGAGCCAGATATTCCGGGAATTACCATAGCTATTGCCGCGGCTATTCCGCAGAAAAATAATTTTATTCCGTAAACAAATGAAAAGTTGGAAGAAGACACGGTTTCGCCGACAACTTCGTTAATTTCGGGTTCGTTAATATCGAAATAAACGAATATCGCCATTATAAAAGCGCCTAAAAAGAAAGCCAAAAATACTTTGAAATTATATTTTTCAACGGTTTTCGTTACGAACGGAAAAGAGCCCAATACAAGTCCGACAAAAAATATTTTAGTCGGAACGGGATAATTTGAAAATAAATAATTAATGATATTTAAAAATAAAAATATCGAAACGGCTGCTCCAAAAAAAGTAGGAATTAATATTTTTAAACTTTCAATTATATCTTTCCATTTTAATTTAATTAACGCAGTCGGCAAAATCGATATTGAATAAGTTAATTTTTCGTAGATTCCAAGAACAAAAGCTATAGTTCCTCCCGATACTCCTGGTATCGCGTTAGCTATTCCTATTGCCATTCCTTTTATAAAATAGGATAAATAAACTCTCATATTATCTCTCTTTAATTTTAATTTTAATAAAATAAAAACCATGAATAATTTTCATTATGCATGGCTTATATAATTTTTTTAACCTATTACCGCCGTTATTTCAACTTCGACTAAAGCGTCTTTCGGCAGAGACTTTACCGCTACCGTGCTTCTTGCCGGAGGATTGTCCGTAAAATAAGAGGCATAAACTTCATTGAATGAAGCAAAATTAGACATATCGCTTAAATAACATGTCGTTTTAATTATGTTTGCCATAGTAAGATTTTCCGATTCCAAAAGCCCTTTAATATTTTCCATAACTCTTTCCGTTTGTTTTTTAATATCATTTTCAGCCATATTACCGCTTACGGGGTCTAAAGGTATTTGTCCTGAAGCAAAAATAAAACTACCGCTTTTAACGGCTTGAGAATAAGGACCTATAGCTTGCGGAGCTTTGTGAGTTTTAATAATCTTCTTATCCATTTTCTTTTCCTCTTTATTTAATGTTATTTTTTTGTTATCTTTTAATTTTTATAAATTATAATGATTTTTAAATAAAAATCAAGTATTTATATTAATATTAACATATTTCGTTTATATGATATAATTAAAATAGTATTTATCAGAGTATTTTATGATTTTAAAAAAAATTAAAAGTTTAAGAAAATTTTTTATTTTAATTGTTTCGATTATTTTATTTTCGCCCGTTTTGTTTTCGGCTAATATTTCCTCAAAACATTCTCTATCAATTTTGAATTCTAGCGGAACAAGAGACAGAGGACTTATGAATTCCGCTTTTTTAATTCCAAAAGATTCTTCGGCGGTATTTATTAATTCTTCTTCTTTAACGACTTTAATTAGAGATTCGATTAATTTAAATTATACTTTAACTCCAAATTTCAAAGAAGAATATTTATTTAACGCTTCATATTCCCACACGGATAATGTTTACGCTATAGGAATCGGTTTTGCTTCAGAATTAAGTAAAATAAAAACTTATAATATTTCGGGGCAAAAAGAAAACGATATATTAAGCGGAAATTATTTAATAAATTTAGGAGCGGCTTATATGATAAACGAAACTTCTTATATTGGAGGAAATATTAAAGCCGTTATAAATAATTTTGACAATCATAATATATTCGGCGGATTTTTAGATTTGTCTTATATGCAGTCAATATTCAATCCCGCTTTGAAAATAGGAATCGGAATAAAAAATTTCGGTTTCTACGATAAAGTATTTGCGGCGATAGATACGGATATAATAACTTCGATTGCATACTCGAAAGAAGATTCGAGTTTCGCGGTCGCTTTGGAATACGATATTTCAGTTCCTTCGGTTAGTCATAAAATATCGTTAGGACTTGAAGCTATGATAATAGACTTTAATAAATTAGGTTTATTTGATTCAAATATAGATTATGACGATTTACCCGAAAGCGTATTGGACGAACCGAGTCATATGCAAAAAAGACATTCGACAAAATTGCCAAGCGGAATTTTAGGAAGACTAGGAATAGGAAATAAAGGAGTTTCTTTAGGCTTATCCTTATATGTCGATTTATTCAGATTTGATTACGCGATAGTTTTCGATAATTTTAATAAAAACAATATTTCGCATGATTTTGGATTAAGTTTTATGTTTTAATTATGCCTTTAATTTAAAATAAGTTAATATATAAAAAATAATTATAAATATTTCATATTATCTTTTAATTCTTCTTTTCCTTTTATATCTTTTAGTATTTCTTTTATTTTTGAATCTTGATTATCGGAATATATCAAAAGCGCTCCGTTCGATTTTACTATAGTTAAATTATTTATTCCATCAACGGTTATAAAATCGTTATCATCGTTTATTATTATATTATTTTTAGATTCTTTAATATATGCGTTTCCTATTACTACATTATTGTCTTTATCTTTTTTATATATTCTTCCAAGCGCGGAAAAAGCTCCCAAATCGTCCCAGAAAAATTCCGCCTTTATGCATATAATATCTTTTAATTTTTCCATTATTCCCGTGTCAAAAGAGATTTTTTCTATTTTTGAAAATACCGCTTTGGCTCTCTCAAAATTATTTCTATTATCAAACGATTTTACGACTTTATTATAAGTGTCAGGCATTATTGATTGAACGGCATTCAAAACGCTTTCAATATCCCAAATAAACATTCCGCTATTCCATAAATAATTTCCGTCTTCCAAAAACTTTTTAGCGTTTTCTAAATTAGGTTTCTCTACAAATCTTTCAACTTTAAACTCGTTGTCTTTAATATTATCAGTCAATTTTATATAACCGTATCCCGTTTCCGCTCTGTTTGGTTTAATTCCGACTATAACGGTTTTTTTAGTTTTGAAAGTCGTTTCAATAGCTTCTTCTACCGTTTTTGTAAACAAATCTTCTTCTTTTATAATCGGGTCCGCTGGAAGTATTGCTATAATAGAATTTCCAATTTTTTCTTTTATGGCTAAAGCTCCCAAAGTAATCGCAGCGGTCGTATCCCTTCCCAAAGGTTCGTATATTATATTTTCTTTTCTGAAATCAGGCATATATTGATTAAAAACTTCTTCATATCTTATACCGGTTATAATAAATATATTTTCTTCGTTAGTTATTTTTAAAGCTCTCGATATAGTTTTTTCTATTAAGGATTTATTATCTCCTATTTTTAAAAACTGTTTAGGTTTATTTTCTCTACTTAAGGGCCATAATCTTTCGCCTATACCTCCAGCCATTATAAGAACGGATTTCCTCATATCAAACGCTCCTTAAATACTTTATTAATAACTACTTTTTATTTTCAACCCTTTCAATTTCATCGTTATGATAAACCGTATTTATTCTCTTTATTGATAAAGCTCTCCCCGAATCGGTATCCACTTGAACTATAATGCCGTTAATCATAGGGGAAACGGTTTCAACTTCAAATCTATGCGGAATTTTAGAAACGAATCTTGAAACTGCGGCTTCTTTTTTCATTCCTATAACCGAATCATAGCT
>CAKVCG010000051.1 GCA_934725525.1 uncultured Brachyspira sp.
TCAAACGAAATTTTTATTTTATCTTCCGCTTCTTCGATTTTTATATTTTTTATATTTTTAAAATCTTTTAACGCTCTATTATATATTCCTTTATTTGTTAAAGAAATTAAAAAATTTTCTTCGGTATATTCTTTTAATATTTCTAATTTATCGTTTATGTTATTTTGCATATAGTTTTGCGCTAAAAAGGAATCGGGTAAAAATTCTTAAAATTTTTAATATAATTTCTCAAATAATTTAAATTAAATTCTCCAGTTCTCTTCAAAGTTTCCGCTTCGATTTTTATCATTCGTTTAATGTCTTTTTTCCTAACTAATTTTTTATACAATCTTTTTAAAGTCATAACGGTAGACAAGTCGCTATAATGAGGCAAAGTTTGATTAAATAAAGATAGCGCTTTTTTTAAATCGAATCCTTCAAAACATTCAAGCGCAAAATAAGAATATAATAAAGCTATATGGCTATGAGAAAATTTTCCTTTCGCTTCTGCGGTTTTTTTCACTATACTTAAAGCCATCGATTGATTTTTTTCGACTCCTATTCCGTTATAATAACAGTGAGCCAAAGCGGCTTTAGCGCAGGAACATTTTGAATTATTTATTTTGGAGATTTCGTTCGCTTTATAATATATTTCAAAAGCCTTATTCGGATTTTTTTCGACTCCTCTCCCAAGTTCGTAACCTCTTCCCATTATTATATAAGAGCATTCCAAATTTCCGTCAAGTTCGATTGAAGTGTTAGTCAAACCAATCGCAAGTTCGGGGCATGGAGCGATAATATTTCCGTAAAACAATTCTTTAGCGTATAAATAATAAGATGCGGCATCGTTTAATTTCATTGATAGTTGCAAATATTCCATTCCTTTCAAATAATAATTCATACTCATATTATAAATCATTATTTTTGCAATATTTCGATATATCAAAGCCTTATCCAAAGTTTCATCGTTAAGACATAATTTATAGTTTTCTATTATCAAATCGTAATTATGCGAATCAATCATTTGCAAAGAATAAGCGTAAACAAATCTTATATAATAAATATTTTTTTCTTCGTTGGGATTTTTATTATTCAAAAAATTACTTAAAAATTCTTCGCATATTTTTACTATTTCTTTATGATTTTTTAATTCGTAATTTGCAAATATCGACAAATTATAAGCGGCGATTTTTTTATCTTTTATTTTTTCCAAATAATTTAAAGATTTTTTATAATCTTCTTTGCTTTCTGCATAATTATAATAAAATTCCGCAATTCTGTAATATAGAGCGTCCCCAATTTCTTTTTCTTCTACAATTTTTTCAAACTCTTCTTTAGCTTTATCGATTTCGCCTTTATAAGAAAATAAATTTCCTTTATAATATTTATATTGAACGCTTCTTTTGTCGTTTCCTAAAATTTTAATTACTTTATTTATTAAATCGAAGGCTTCGGTTAAATTTTTATTTTGTTCTTCGCTTCCCGAATATTCTCCGCTTTCGACAATCATATCATGCAATGTTTGAGTTTTTCCAAATAAAGCTGCTAAATTATGTTTATTTTCGCTTTCAAGCAATTTATCGTAGTTTTCTATAGCTTTTTTATAATTTCCTTTTTCAAAATGCCATTCCGCAATTTCGTATAATGCGTTGTAATTTTTATTATTTAATTCTATCGCTCTATTTAAAAAGAAAATAGCGTCTTCAAAAAATTCCGAATCGACACCGAGTTTGGATAACGCGATTCCTTTCAAAAAATACGCGTCATCATACATTGGAAAATCTTCAATGAGTTTATTCGCTTCCGCGTCCGCCTTATTAATCATATCCAAATTATAATAGCATAGACCTCTTTCAAATCTCGCCATTCTGCCTTCTTCAATATAGACTATTTTAATAAAATCATCGTAAAAACCAATCGCTTGATGAAAATCCGATTCGTTTTTGCCGTTGTTTAAGTAACTGCTTGCGAGTATAAGTAAAGCGTCAACGGAAGTTTCTTTAGAAAATTGTCGCGATTTTTCTAAAAGGATTTGAGCGAATTCTCTTTCTTTATCCACGTTTTTTACAACTCTATTTAAATACATTAAACCTCGATAAGCGTCTATTATGCTCGGGTCTATTTCTATACATTTATTTAAATCGTTTTCTATAGCTGAATATATAAAATTAGTTTCCAAATTATTGTCATATTTTTCATTTTGCAATTCTATAAACGCGGATTTGCCTCGCATATAAAAAGCTTGAGCGTTATTAGGTTCGTTCTCTATTATTATATTAAGTTCTTTTATTGCTTTCCTAAAATCGCCTTCGCTCATATATTCCATTATTTTTTCTAACGATTCCATAACAAACTCGCAAAACCGATTATAAAATTAAACTTAATATAAATGAATATATGAAATGTATTATTCTTGGAAGAACCATATTGATTATTAAAAGAAATACCAACGGCGATATGTCAATCATTCCGATTATAAATTTACTTCTAAAATCTCCAAATATTCTGTCGATTATTCCGTCCGTTATATTATAAAAAAATCTAACGATAGGATTATAATAATCCAAATGAATCGCTCCGAATGCGGTTAGCCAACTTATGATAATCCAAATAAACCATATAAAAGAATAAAGCCTTAAAGCTTGGATTATCAAAACATATATAAAATTAACGACTTGTATGAGCATATAATATCCGATTAATTTATATTCTATAATAAACGATAAATTCTAATATATTACATATAGTAAAAAAATCAAGCGTCATTTATTTTCAAATTCGATTAAAATCGGACAATGGTCGCTTCCCATAACTTCGCTTAATATATCCGCTCTTTTAATATTTTTCGACATTTCATTATTAACAAAAAAATAATCTATTCTCCAGCCCACATTTCTTGCCCTCGCTCCAGTCTTAAAATCCCACCAGCTGTAATGTCCTCCTTCTTTGACAAACATTCTGAAAGTGTCTGTAAATCCGCTATTTAAAAATTTTGTGATAAGCGCTCTCTCTTCGGGTAAAAAACCTATATTTTTTTCGTTTTCTTTAGGGCGCGCCAAATCAATTTCTTTATGAGCAATATTCATATCTCCGCATAATATTACATTTTTTTTATTTTTTAATTTTTTCAAATGTTTAATAATTTCTTCGTAAAAATTTAATTTATATTCAAAATGTTCTTCCGACTTTCCGCCATTTGGAAAATAAACATTGAATAAAATAAAATCGTCAAACTCTAAAGATATAATTCTTCCTTCTCTGTCTTTAAATTTTTCTCCGATTTGATTTTTGATTTCTTTATTAGGTTTTAATTTTGAATAAATCGCCACTCCGCTGTATCCTTTTTTGATTTCGGGGTCGGCGGGATTAATAAAAAGTTCGTAGCCTTCGATTTCTCTCAAATCTTTCGGCAGCTGTTCTTCAAAGGCTTTTATTTCCTGCAGGCATACAATATCGGCGTTCTCTTTTTTTATAAAATCTAAGAGGCCTTTTTTATAAGCCGCTCTTATCCCGTTTACATTCCAAGAGATTATTTTTAAATTACTCATTAAAAGTTTCCCTAATTTCTAAATTGCAATTTGCAAATTATAATTCATTAAATGTAATAATACAACCTCTATAATAATGAACTAACCGCGTCAGATTTGCCAATAAAAAGACGAGACGTTATCAATGCATCGTCTTTCGGATTATTTTGTCTTTAGAGGCTTTATTTCACTTTTTAAAAATTATTGGACCAGCCCATCTATCCGGCGTTAGATATAAATAATTACCATCATCGCTAAATGTGACATAATGGGTTTCCCAATCGCTAAAGGCTTTTTTACCGCCGGTATCGTTTTTTATATCTCTCTTCAAAGTTCTTTTAAGTTCGTATTTTGTAAAATATTCTCCGTTATCATCGCCTTTATACCAATATAATGTCCATTTTTCACTTTCTTCTTTTAGAGCCGCTTTATAGTAAAATGTTCTGTAAGTTCCGTTTTCAGCAGAACCTTCGGTATATTTATGAATTGACTTATATTCGCCTTCGTAGTTTTTTAAAGTAACATCCGAATCGGCATCCGTATTTTCATCTGATTTAGACGGTTTTGGATTAGATGAAGCGCCGTTTGTTATACTCTCGTCCAAACCTAAAAAAGTAAAGTCGGAAACTTCGGTCGGTTTGATTTTACAAGCAGTCACTATTGCTGCGGCTATGATTGAAATTATAATTATTAGATACGGCAAGCCTTTTGTTTTATTTTTAGTTAGCATTTTTACTCCTCTTTTGCCTTTTGGCATTTTAAATTTTCTATTCATTGGGTATTAAGATAAATAATCATTTGAATGGATTTAATTTTTATTTATTTTTATCAAATAATTATATTATGTTTATAGTTTATCGACTTTCGAATATATAAATTTTAATAACATTAAAATTTATATCCGAATAAAGTATTGATTTTTTTTATATAAAATATATAATTCTTTTTCAACATAGATAAAATTAGCAAAATACAAGAGGAGGAAGTTATTATGAGTTCGCTCATATTTTTCAATTTGATAAATAACGCTTCCCATGTATTTTCATTTTTTCTTTCAATGATGATGCGCGTTTTTGCGCGCTAATATCTATTTTAAAAAATTTATATATCAAATTCAAAATACTTTTAGGTTTAGGCGAGATTTTAATTTAAATCTCATAAGGTTATTAATTTAATTTTAATATTTTTATTTTATTTTTAAGGAGAAAATACAATGGCAAATTTACCAAATAACAATTTCACGCCAAATACTTTATCGCTTCATGCGGGATACGATTACGATAGTCAGAGAACTTTAAGCGTTCCAATCTATCAAAGCACGGCTTACAGTTTTGAAAATGCAAATCAGGCGGCGGCTCGTTTCGGTTTAGCGGAGCTTGGAAATATTTATTCAAGGCTCACAAATCCAACGGTCGATATGCTTGCAAAAAGACTTGCGGTGGTAGAAGGAGGCGCTTTCGGAGTGGCTACGGCAAGCGGAAGTTCAGCCTTATTCTATTCTTTAGTCAATCTTGCTCAAAACGGAGACAATATAGCTTATTCCAATAAGATTTACGGAGGCAGTCAAACTTTGCTCGTTCATGTTTTGAAAAGATTCGGAATAGAGGGAAGGGTTTTTGATATTGACGATTTAAGCACTCTCGAAAAAATCATTGACGATAAAACTAAGGCGATATTTTTTGAAAGTCTTTCAAATCCTCAAATAGCGATTGCCGATGTAAAAACTATAACGGATATAGCGAAAAAATATAAGATAGCGACAATTTGCGACAATACGGTGGCGACTCCTATTTTATATCGTCCTTTCGATTTCGGAGTAGACATTTCGGTTCATAGTTTGACTAAATATATAAACGGACATGGAAGCGGACTCGGAGGAGCGGTTATTGAAAGAGAAGGATTAAACGAGCTTATAAAAGGCAACCCTCGTTATCCGGCTTTCAATACTCCAGATGAAAGTTATCATGGTTTAGTTTACGCCAATCTTCCGCTGCCGATTTTTAGCATAAGAATAATTACCGAATGGCTTAGAAATATCGGAGCGACTTTAAGCCCTCAAAACGCATGGATTCATTTTCAAGGGTTGGAAACTTTGGAATTAAGAATTCAAAGACATAGCGACAGCGCTTTGGAAATAGCGAAGTTTTTAGAATCTCATAAGCATGTTAAAGAGGTAAGCTATCCTGGTTTACCTTCGAGTCCTTACCATAGTATTCTAAAAAAATATTTTAAAGACGGAAGAGCGAGCGGACTTTTAAGTTTCGAGGCTCAAAGCTACGAAGAGGCTAAAAAAATCTGCGACAGTTTGACTCTATATTCGATAACGGCAAATATAGGCGATTCAAAATCTTTAGTTATTCATCCCGCTTCTACCACTCATTCTCAATTAAGCGAGGCTGAGTTGAAGTCCGCGGGAATAACGCCGAATACGGTTCGTTTGAGTATAGGTTTGGAGACGGTTTCCGATTTGATAGCCGATTTGCAGAAAGCGATTGAAAAGTAAAGTAAGGTTATAAATTATATAAAAAGGCTTGACTTTAATTAGCCAAGCCTTCTATTAAATTATATTTAGGATTTTATTTTAACTCCATATTATCATTTTCATATCGAATTTATAACTTAAATTCTTATGATAAGGATACATTCTTATAGCATATCCGCTTTGTCCCGTGTGAACGCATTCCAAAGAGCCGATAAAAGAATGTCTGCCGTTGCCCAAATCGGAAGAATGTTTCATTTCCACTATCGTAGGCTCGATAATGTCTCCTTTCATGCTCAATTTTCCATGATAGAGTTCCACTTTAACGGAATCTGGAGATATATTTCCCAAATTGACTATGGTTTTTATTTCAAATTTGCTTCCGACTTGCAAATTCCTCGAAGGCATTTCCGACATAGTATTTTCAAAAGAAACTTTATTCCATTTTGAATATATGCCGTCCTTCCAAGTTTTTAATTCTTTAGCGTTTTTGAAATTATTTTCAATCATATTCAAATATCTTTTGCTTGCGTTATTGTAAAATTTATTGAAATAATCGGCAACCATTCTATTTGTGGAGAATTCTGGACACACAGTTTGCATGCTCCATTTCATAGCGGAAACCCATTGCCTCGGTATCTCGTCTCTACCTCTTTCGTAGAACAACGGAATAATCTCGTTTTCTAAAACATTATATAAAGCGTTGCTTTCCACTTCGTCTTGATAATTCAAATCGGTGTATTCTTCTCTATTTCCTATAGCCCAGCCGTTTTGTCCATCGTAGGATTCGTCCCACCATCCGTCCAATACGCTGAAGTTTAATCCCCCGTTAGGCGGAACTTTCATACCGCTTGTGCCGCTCGCTTCCAAAGGTCTTCTTGGATTATTAAGCCATACATCGACTCCTTGAACCATATACCTTGCCACATTTATATCGTAATCTTCCAAAAATACTATATGGTCTCTAAATTCTTCTCTTCTGCATATTTCGGCTATATTTTTGATTAATTCTTTACCTCCGTTATCATGAGGATGCGCTTTTCCCGCGAATATTATTTGAACGGGGCGATTCGTATCGCTTAATATCCTTTTTAACCTTTCCAAATCTCTAAATAATAAAGTTCCTCTTTTATAGGTAGCGAATCTTCTTGCAAATCCTATAGTCAAAGCTTCGGGATTAAGAATTTGGTCGGCATGGCTTATTTCCGATTTCGTAAATCCTCTATTGATTAACTGATTTTTTAATCTGTCTCGGCAGAAATCTATCAATCTTTCTTTTCTTCTTTCATGCGTTCTCCAAAGTTCCGCATCTGGAATTTTTTGAACTCTTTCCCAAATGCTATGGTCCAAAGGTTTTGTTCTCCAACGAGGTCCCAAATATCTATCCAAAAGATTTTGCATATCGAATGAAATCCAGCTTAAAGTATGAATTCCGTTGGTTATCGAATCTATAGGAAGCTCTTCGGTTGGAACTCCTTTCCAAATATCTTTCCACATTACGCGAGAAACATGTCCATGAAGTTTGCTTACTCCGTTATTTTCAGCCGACAAATTCAAAGCCAAAACCGTCATACAAAAATCTTCTTTTTCGTCATCGGGATTGATTCTCCCAAGTTTGAGGAATTCGTCCATCGTCATATCGATTTGTTTAACATAATCGGCAAAATATTTTTTAACCATTTCGATAGGGAATACATCGTTTCCAGCTGGCACTGGAGTATGAGTGGTGAACACATTTGAACTGTAAACGACTTCTCTTGCGGATTGTCTATCCAATTTATCGTCCGCCATTAATTGCCTGATTCTTTCAAGCGATAAAAACGCGCTATGTCCTTCGTTCATATGGTGAATCGTAGATTTTATTCCCAATTTCTTTAACGCCTTAATACCGCCGATGCCGAGCAAAATTTCCTGCTGTATTCTCGTTTCAAGATTTCCGCCGTAAAGTTGAGCCGTAATATCTCTGTCTTCTACGCTGTTTTCTTCGATATTGGCGTCCAAATAATATAGTTGTATTCTTCCTACATTAGCTTTCCATATTTGAGCGTAAACTTTTCTTCCGGGCAAATCGACATCGACTTTCATAGTTTCCCCGTTTGAATCCAAAACCTTTTCCAAAGCCAAATTAAAAAAGTCATTCTCTATATCGTATTCCTGTTGCCAGCCATCCGTATTCAAATATTGTCTGAAATATCCTTTTCTGTATAAAAGACCGACAGCCACGAAAGGCAAACCCAAATCGCTTGCAGATTTCAAATGGTCGCCCGATAATATACCGAGTCCGCCCGAATAATTTGGCAAAGATTCATGAAGTCCGTATTCAAAAGAGAAATAAGCTATTTTTTCATTTTCTACTTTTTGCGAATCGTCCAAACTAGCATACCAAGTTTCTTGTTTCATATAGGTTTTAAACTCATCGTAAACTTCCGCCAAATTCATTATCGAGGCATCATCATGAATCATATTATAAAAACATTCCTGCGAAGATTCCCCTAAAATTCTTATAGGATTATGGTCCTTTTTATCATAGTTATCTATATCTATAGATCTTAATAAATTTACGGCTTTTTGATTCCAACACCACCAAAAATTTTTAGTTATTTCTGTTAGAGGTTCTAATTCTTTAGGAAGAGATGGAGAAACCATATATTTGTTTATTTTCATAAATTGCACCGCCTCAAAAACTATTTTCTTAAAAATTTTTTAATAATTATTTATTAATTGTATAATATTTCATAATAAAATCAACAAATTTTTTAACATTTTATTACTTGCCTGTAAAATTATTAATATCGGATAAATTAAAAAAGAACTATATCAATAAATAATATAATTTTCCAATAATAACCGAATACTACTTCCTCTAAATCTATTAACTTTTAATTTATAAAATATATCTATATAATTTGAATTTTCCAATTTATGGTATTCTTCCTCGTTAGAATCCCATAAAAGCGCTATTATATTTTTATTATTTTGACTAAGTTCTAAATTAAGATGCAATTTATCGTTTTTAGTCCTTCGAATTACTTTTTCTATTTTAACATTATTTGAATAAAATATCGGCTCTTCGTTTGAGTATCCGAAAGGCTCGAAATATTCTATAGTTTCCGCTAATTGCATATCTATATATTTGAAGTCCAACTCTATATCGTAATTTTTATTTTCTTTTTCTGAGGATTCCAAATTATTTTCTAAAGAATATTCCATTATTTTTTTTGCGAATTTATCGAAATTGTCAATATTTAAACTAAATCCAGAGGCGTTTTTATGCCCTCCGTATTTATTTAAATATTTACTTGAAAATTCAAGTATATCCCTCGCATTATTATCGCCTTGGCTTCTTATACTTCCCGTGCAAATTCCAAGTTCTTCGTTTTCATACAATATAATTGCGGTCTTTCCATATTTATTAAGAACTCTACCGGCTATCAATCCCGTTAAACCTTGCTCAATTTCCTTACTTTTAACCAATATTAAAGGCATAGATAAACAATCGTTACTTTTTATATATTCGCTCACTATATTAAAACATTCATCCGTTAGAGATTTTCTTTTTTCGTTCATATTATAAATCTCTTCTGACAATTGCGAAGCTTCTTCTTTTAATTCGGAAGTTAAAAGTTTCAAAGCGTATTCGGGTTTATTCATTCTTCCAGCGGCGTTTATAAAAGGAGCTAATTTCCATCCGATAGTTTGAGCGTCTATTTTTGTATTGAGTAAATTTATTTTTTCTAAAATTATATTATATCTAATATGCGGAGGTTTCGATAATTCTTCCAAAGCGCATTTTATATAGGCCCTGTTTTCTTCTATAATGGGAACGACATCGGCAACCGTTCCTAAAGCTACTAAAATCGATTCTCTTTTTAAATAATTTTGAAGTTGTTTTTGGCTTATATAAAACATTCTTTTAAATATTTCCATTTTTATTATCAAATCTCTATATTCGATATTTTCGTATTTATAAATATTTACATTCAAAGCGAGCGCAAATTCTTCAAGAGTTTTAAAATTTTTTATATCTTTTATATTTATATTTCCGTAAGTTGCCCCGATGCGCAATAAATCGTATATTTTTTCAAATGCTGGCAGAAATATTTCATATTTTTCAAATATTAACAATAATCTTTTTAATCTCTCTTCGCTTCCCGTTAAAACTAATATCGCTCCGTCTCCTTCAAACATATAGCTTGCAATTTCTTCCATTACTTCCTTCTCGGTTAATAATTCGTCATAATAATCGGCATAAATTGATTTGTAGGAATTTTCATTCTCTTTTATAGCTTCAAATCCCAGAGGTTCGTTATTTGGGACGAAATTTGTAGTTTTTAGCGCTTTTATTTTTTTTAATATATTATTCTCTTTATCAATTTCGTAGTCCAATACTATAATATCTTTATTGTAAATTTTAGTATACGATAAAACGAAAGCCTGCATCATCTTAAAAGCCACGGCACAACCGGAAAAATTTTTTGAAACGAATCCCGTATTTGAAAGTTTAGGATTAAATATGGCGTAAGCGTTCGGCAATATTTCGGGTATATCATGATGGTCGGTCACTATTATATCTATAGAAAGTCCTCTAGCAAATTCAACTTCTTCAACATTCGATATTCCACAATCTACCGTAATAATTAAACTTGTCCCAGAGCTGGCATACTCTTCGATTACCGATTTTGAAAGCCCGTAGCCCGTTGAATGATTAGGAACGAAAGCCTCGACATTTTTTGTGACGGATTTTAAAGTGTTGTATATTATAGACGTCGCCGTTATTCCGTCCGCATCTTTATCTCCGTAGATTAATATTTTCTCTCCGCTTTCTATCGCTTCTTTTAATCTGTCGACAAATATATTCATGTCTTTTATAGAAAACGGACTGGAAAGCGAATATATATCCTGAAAGAAAAAATCGAAAATTTCGGATTTTGTTTTTATTCCTCTTAAATCGAGCAAATTTTTTATTATTGGATTTAAATTATTTATATCAATTTTATTACTATTTTGCATTTTTTTAAAATAGAACCTTTAGAATTTATTTTATATAGTATATTTTGTTTTTTATATTGTTTCAAGTATAATTTAAGAATACCAAATTATAGTTACGGTTATTTTCTCTAACAAAAAAACAACAATGCTTTTTCAAAAAATATTTGACAGCAATTAATTTTTATTGTATAATTTATAACGATTATAAATAATATATTAACAAATAAATTAAAATAATAAATTTTTTAATAGAGGTGCAAAAATGTCAGGACACTCCAAGTGGGCGAGTATTAAACATAAAAAAGCCGCAAACGATTCAAAAAGAGGAAAAATTTGGTCTAAAATAGCAAAAGAAATAACTAT
>CAKVCG010000052.1 GCA_934725525.1 uncultured Brachyspira sp.
ATTCGCCAGCCCGACACTGCATATATTATAGCTAAAAGTTTTAATGAAAATGAAAGAAAAGTTAAGGAATTGTTGGACTTACTTATTAAAAAAAATAAGGTTAGAGAAGAGATTGTTAACGGAGTTGTTTCTTATGCGGTTAATATTTAATATTTTAATTTATTATTTTTAAGCGGTTTTGTTGGGCATGCAGATAATTAAGCATTTGTCTAATAAAAAATAAAATAATTAGTGGAATTTTATTCATTTTTATTATATTATAGTCTTATAATAATTTTTTATAATGGTTTTAAGGCATAAAAATGAATCTGTCGGAAATATTTTAATACTTTGATAAAAATAACGCTAGTTCTTTCGATAAAGGCAATAGATTTGAAAAATTAATTAAAAATTATCTTTTAACGGATAGAAAATATAACTTTAAAAATATTTATAATTGGAATGAATTTCCATTTAGAGACGAATTTGGCGGACATGATATTGGTATAGATTTGATAGCCGTAGATAATGATAATCAATATTGGGCTATTCAATGCAAATTTCATTCAAAAAATACATATATAGACAAATCGGGAGTCGATTCTTTTTTGGCTACTTCGAGTAAGAGTTTTAATAACGGCGTCAAATTTTCTTATAGATTATGGATTGAAAATTATGGTATATGGAATTCCAAAGCCGAGAAAACTATAGAAAACCAAAATCCGCCCGTAAGCAGAATAACAAGAAGCGATTTAGAGAATTCGGGAGTAGATTGGGATAAAATATTTAACGGCATTTATGGTAAGGAAGCATTGCAAATCAAAAAAGAATTATTTGAGCATCAAAATGAAGCTATAGAAAAATCTCATGAATATTTTAAGAATGAAAATCGCGGTAAATTAATAATGGCATGCGGAACGGGAAAAACTCTAACGGCATTAAAGATTGCGGAAAGAGAAACTAACGGAAACGGATTAATATTATTTTTAGTTCCGTCTATTGCATTGTTAGGACAAACATTAAACGAATGGAATGCTCAATCTAATAAACCTATATATTCTATAGTAATATGTTCGGATTCTAAAGTAGAGGGAAAGGGTAAGACGATAAGAGAAGACAATACTATAGCCGATTTGCCTTTGCCAGCGACAACCGATATAAATACTATTAAAAATAGATTAGAAAAAGCTATAAATAATACAAATAGAGGAATGATAGTCGTATTTTCAACATATCAATCTATAGAAGTTATATCAAAAGCGCAAAGTAAAATTAATAATTTTGAATTTGATTTAATAATATGCGATGAAGCTCATAGAACTACGGGAGTTAGTATTGCGGATGAAGACGAATCGAGTTTTATAAAAGTTCATAATAATGATTTTATAAAAGGGCATAAAAGACTATATATGACGGCAACACCAAGAATATATAGCGAAGATTCAAAATTAAAGGCTCAACAGAATTCAATAACTTTATGTTCTATGGACGATAAGAAATTATACGGAGAAGAAATATATAGAATAGGTTTCGGTAAAGCCGTAGAAAACGGTTTATTATCAGATTATAAAGTTTTAATATTAACAATATCGAATAATAATATAAGCGAATCGATTCAACAAATGATAGCGGATGAGTCAAAAGAAATAAATACGGACGATGCCGCTAAATTAATAGGTTGTATTAACGGGCTTTCAAAAAGAATAATAGGAGACAACGGATTATTAAAAAATGAAGACCCTAATTTTATGAGGCGAGCCGTAGCTTTTTGTCAGAGTATTAAAATTTCTAAAAAAATAACGGAAACATTAAACGGAGATATAAAAGAATATTATAAAGATTTAAATGATAAAGAAAAATCGGAAGTAGTGAATATTGAATCTAAACATATAGATGGAAGTATGAACGCTACAGTTAGAAGCGAATTATTATCTTGGCTTAAAAGCGAAGAAGAAAACGATAATAATTTATGTAAAATATTGACTAATGTTAAATGCTTGAGCGAAGGAGTTGATGTTCCTTCTTTGGATGCGGTTTTGTTTTTATCGGCTAAAAATTCTCAAGTAGATGTAGTTCAATCGGTTGGAAGAGTAATGAGAAAAGCGCAAGGCAAAAAATATGGTTATATAATAATACCGATATTTATACCTGCAAACGAAGACCAGATTAAAGCTCTAGATAATAACGAAAGGTATAAAGTAGTATGGACAGTTTTAAATGCATTGAGGGCACATGACGATAGATTTAACGCCGTAGTAAATAAAATAGATTTGAATAAAGAAAAACCAAAAAATATATTAATTAGTAAAGTCCCCGATGGCGATGACGATAGCGTTGAAACTATAAAAAATAAAAATAAAGATAATTTCTTGCAATATCATTTTAATTTTGCAGAGTATCAAGGCGCAATATATGCAAAATTAGTCGATAAAGTTGGAGATAGAAAATATTGGGAACAATGGAGCAAAGATATTGCAAATATTGCAATAAAATATACAGAAAGAATAAAAGATTTAATAAATAAAGAAGGCAAACATAAAAAAGAATTTGATAATTTTTTGACAAGTTTGCATGATAATATTAATCCTTCAATAGATAAAGATAACGCCGTAGAAATGCTTTCGCAACATTTGATAACTCAGCCTGTTTTTGAAGCTTTATTTGAAAATTATTCTTTTGTTAATAGTAATCCCGTTTCAAAATCTATGGCTAATATGATAAAACTTTTGGAGAGTCAAGCGTTTAATAAAGAATTAAAAGATTTGGAAAAATTTTATGAAAGCGTAAAAATGAGAGCGAGCGGAATAGATAACGCCGAAGGAAAGCAAAAAATAATATTGGAGCTTTATGATAAATTTTTTAAAACCGCTTTTCCTAAAATGGTTGAAAGGTTAGGAATAGTTTATACGCCTTTAGAATGCGTTGATTTTATAGTTAAGTCGATTAATGTTATTTTAAAAGAAGAGTTTGAAAGCGATATTACCGACAGAAATATAAAGATAATAGACCCTTTTGTCGGCACGGGAACTTTTATGACAAGATTAATGTTAAATATGGCAAAACAAAATATAGACGATATAAAAGAAAAATTGGAGTATAAATATAAAAACGAATTATATGCAAATGAAATAATATTACTTGCATATTATATAGCTTCTATAAATATAGAAAATACATATCATGATATAATTGGCGGAGATTATAAAAGTTTTGAAGGTATAAGTTTAACCGACACTTTTCAATTAAGCGAAGATAACGATAAAGATTATAAAAATAGCGAGCCTTTGCTTCCTTTCTTTATGGAAAATATAGAAAGAATAAATAAACAACTTGAAGCGCCGATAAAAGTAATAATGGCAAATCCTCCTTACTCTATCGGGCAGAAATCGGCAAACGATAACGCTCAAAATGTTTCATATCCTAATTTGGATTCTAGAATAAACGATACTTATGTTAAAAATACAAAATCGACAAGTTATAAAGCAAATTATGACACATATATAAAAGCGTTTAGATGGGCAACGGATAGATTGGAAGAAAATGGTTTAATAGCCTTCATAAGTAATGGCTCTTTTTTAGATGCAAATTCTTCTGACGGATTTAGAAAATGTTTGGAAAAAGAATTTGAAAAAATATATATTATAAATTTAAGAGGAAATGCGAGATGTTCTGGCGAGGAAAGAAGAAAAGAGGCTGGCAATGTATTCGGTTCTGGTTCAAGGACGCCTGTAGCCATAACTTTTTTAATTAAGAAAACGAGAGACAGCAATAAGAAAGCCGATATTTTATATTATGATATTGGAGATTATTTAAGCAGAGAGGAAAAATTAGAAAGACTTAAAGATTTTGATAATATAAAAAATATAAAATTTAAAAAAATTAATCCAAATAAATACGGCGATTGGATAAATAAAAGAGGAGACGATTTTAATAATTTTATCCCGCTGTCTATAAATAATAAATTTAATACAAATTCAAATAGCTTTTTTGCAATTCGAGGACAAGGTTTAGCAACAAATAGAGATTCTTATATGTATAATTTTTCAAAAAATGAATTGCAATATAATATAAAAAGAAGTATTAAATATTATAATAATTTACTTGAAACTATAGAAGATAAAAATAATTATAATTTTGAAGATAGCGAAAAAAATATTAAATGGACTGATAATTTAATAAAATATTTTAAACAAAATAAAGTAATTCAATTTAATAATAAATTTATAAGGCAAGCATTATATCGCCCTTTCTGTAAACAGAATTTATATTTCTATAAAATGTTAATAGAAAGACCTTCTCTAAATTTAAATTTCTTTCCAAAAAATGATTTGACTAATAAAATTATTATTTGTTCTGGCAATGGAGGAAATAAAGATTTTAGCGTTTTAATATCGGATAAAATAACAGATTTAAATTGTTTGGATGCTGGAACTAAAGTTTTTCCTCTTTATTATTATGAAACGGAAGAAGAAAAATCAAATTCAAAATATGAAATAAAAGATATTGCTAAAGATAATAAAGGCTATCAATTATTCGATTATAAAATAAAAAGAAAATTTGCAATATCCGATTATATTATAAAATTGGCTAATGATAAATATGGAAAAGTTTCCGAAGAAGATATTTTTTATTATGTTTATGGAATTTTGCATTCTCCAAAATATAGAATAAAATATTCAAACGATTTGAAAAAAATGCTTCCTCATATTCCTTTATTTGAAAAGAAAGAATTATTTTTTCATTTTTCAGATGCGGGAAGAAAATTGGCTTCTATTCATTTAAATTACGAAAATCAAAAACCTTTGAAAGAATTAAAAATAAGCGGACTTGAAAGCGATAATTTTATCGTTCAAAAAATGAGATTTGGAAAGGTTAATTCAAATAAAGATAAAACCATAATAAATTATAATAATAATATAACGATAAGCAATATTCCCGAAAAAGCCTACGATTATGTAGTAAATGGAAAGTCGGCTATAGAATGGATTATGGAAAGATATCAATATACAATAGATAAGGATACGGAAATTATTAACAACCCTAACGAATGGAGGCAAGTTGAAGAAAATAAAAGATATATATTAGATTTGTTATTAAGCGTTATTACTGTGAGCGTTAAAACTATTGAAATAATTGATAATTTTTTAGAGCATGATTTTTAATAAAATAGTTGTATTATAAAAAATAAATAACTTAATTAACTAAATTTTAGCGAATAGCCATATCGGATAATTTTTTATAATCTTTAATTATTTAAAAAAATTCTATTGACTTTTTCTAATAAAATGCTATAATATATATAGCTATAACTTAGCTAATTGTGCCTGAGAACCTTAATTAGCTAAGTTATTACTTGATAATAGGGTATAAATTTAACCCCTATTTAAGATGTCTTTTGGAGTATTTTTATTATATTCCAAAATTAAAAAAGAATCATTTATAACTTCTTTTTTTAGATATCTTTATTTATATATTATATAACCTTTATTGAAATTTGTCAATAGGTTTTATATAAAAAATTATATTTTAATTTTAAAAATTTCACGATGTTAAGGAGGTAAAATGAAAAAAATTAAGATATTTTCTAAAATTAGAGAAGAAATCCCAGATTTTGGGGATTTGCAAAATGTTTATTTAGAAATAGATTTATCTGAACATTGTGCAAAAAATCATAATACAAAGAATGCAGTTAGAGAATTATACGATGTATTATTATCTAAATTGGAGGCTGGAAAAGTGACAAAAAATGAAAAATTTGAATTGTATTGTATAGCTCCGAATAGTATTTTAGTTTCTATATCATATATATTAAAAAAGTTAGGGTATAATTTTTGTTTTTATCCTAAGCCAACAGATTCTAAAATTTGGGGATGGGATAATCATGATATAAAAGATTCAGAATTAAGTAATTTTATTAATAATAGAATTGCACAAATAGAAATTATGCGACATGAGAAGGCTTGTATAATTTTATCTGGTAAGTTTGATATTAGCGAAGTAGACATTGTAGAGCAAGGTAATGAAAATTTAATAATTAATAAAGGTAGCATCAAACATGGAAAAAATATAATAAGAGTTTCACATTATTTAAAATTGGAAGAATGTTCTTATAAAAGTTTATCAAATAAAATATACTATAATAGGTTTGAAGAAAATATAACTAAAATGTTTGATGAACTTTCTTCATTTGAATCATTGAATGAAGTGCATATTATAAGTTCTATCCCAGCAAACGGTTTATTATGCATAGGTAAAATAATAGCCGATAAAAAGTATGATTCTTTAAAGTTTTATATATACAGTTATGATAAAGATAATACCTATAAATTAGGTAGTATTTTATATAATAATTTATTGAAATAGGAGGAATATATTATGACAAATAATAATATAGAACAATTACTGCAAGATATATCTAGAAAAATTAATATTTCAGAAACAGCTTATTCTAAATATTTAGAATTTTCAAATATTATTAAAAAGGAATATCCAGAATCTGAATTTTCTATTTATCCACAAGGTTCTGTTAGGTTAGGAACGGTTATAAAGAACTATACTGATGATGAAACCGAAGCATACGATATTGATATTATATTGAAGTATAAATCTAATGAGTATTTAAATCCACAACAGCTAAAAAAAATTACTAACCCTTCGGAAAATAATTTAGATGATAAATTTAAAGATATTAAAGAAAAAAAGCCCTGTTGGTTTTTAATAAATAATGGTTTTTCTATTGATTTAACTCCAGCAATAAAAAGTGATGACGATACAAATCTGGCTTATGAAGAATATGATTTATATATAACAAGAACTGAAGATTATAAAAATTATCATTTTAAAAACTCAAACCCTATAGGTTATTATAGGTGGTTTAAAAAAATAAATCAGAGACAATATGATAAAAAATTTAAAGCCCTAATCTCTATAGGGATAGAAAAAGATAAGATAATTAAGCAGTTGATAAGAACAAATCTGCAAAAATCTATACAGGTATTAAAATACTTAAGAGATATATATTTCCATAATCATTATTATAAAGATTATAAACCAGCATCTATAGTTATTACTACATTAGTTACAAGCATATATGAACAATTTGAAAAGAATTATTATAAAGATGAATTTTTAACCATATACGAAATAATTATATATTTTATATATGTTTGCAATAATTTGGAAAATAATAAAAGTATCAATCTTAGTGAAGAAGAGTTAGGGGTTCTAAATCCTATAAGAGAATTGTTAAAAGAAGATAATAAATGGTATCTTCCTAATCCTACAGATAAAAAAGAGAATTTTATGGATAGGTGGAATCCTCCTCATGATAATTATCAATTAAGAGAGGAGGCTTTTTTAAAGTGGATTGAATATTTAAATAATATTTTTAAAGTTGAGAAAAAGTTGAAAAATGCTTTTTTCCCAGAGGATGCAAAAGTAGTAAATATAAAACCATATGGATATTGATAAAGATTTTATCGAAAAAGAATTAAGTCCGTATCATATAGAGGATTATATAGAAAAGTATGGACCAGATGAAATGGCTAGATTTAATGTTTTGATAAACAAGAAGTTCTATATAAATAAAAAAGAAGGTAGAAGAAATTTTTGGATAACTATTGTATTAACAAACGGTTATCCAGAAATTGCTCCGAAAGTATTTGATTTTTCTAATATAATACCTAAAAATAAAAATAATAGATTCCATATTAATCCAGATAATAGTTTATGCTTGACACATCCTATAGAATTATATAAATTATATAATAAAAATACTAAATTAGAAGAATTTGTAGATAAACTGGTTATACCATTTTATTATTCGTTTTTCTATTATAAAGAAACACAAAAAATGCCTTTTAGAGAATATAGTCATGGAGTTCAAGGGCATATTGAAGCCCTAAAAGAATATTTTAAGTTAAGTGAAAATTGTGGAATTGATAAAATATATCATACCCTAAATTATAATAAAGATAAATTAATTGATTTTATGCCTGAATCTGAAGTAAATAATATATTAAGAGATATATGCCAAGAGAAAATACTCGAATCAAATTTAAACTTTCAAAAAAAGTATAATAATAAAAATAGTTTATATAATATTATTTCTAAAAAATGATATTCCATATTTATTAACTACATAAAATAAAAATTTATAAGTTATTATAACATATAAATTTTATTCTTAAACAATAAGAAATCTCTCCAAAATACGCTATAAAAAATATATTCATTATAAATCTATTATTACCAAATTACTTTATTTTTATAAACCAATTTCAAGTATTTCCAAAACTTTATCTCCAGCGGGAACTTTTATCGTAACGGTATCGCCCACTTTTTTTGTCAGTAACCCTTTTGCGATAGGAGTTATTATAGTTATTTGATTTTTTGAAATATCCGCTTCGAGTTCGCCTACTATTCTATACTCTGAAACTCTGTCCGTATTTTTATCTTTTACTTTTACTCGTTTTCCGAAAGTCACCGTATCTTTATCCAATTTGGAAGGGTCGATTATTTCGCATCCCGCCAAGTCGCTTTCCAATTTTGATATTTGAGCTTGAAGAAGTCCCTGCCTTTCTCTTGCCGCATGATATTCCGCGTTTTCTTTTAAGTCGCCTTTTTCTCTCGCTTCGGCTATTATTTCGGGTAAAGTTTCAAATTCCGCCTTAAGTTCAGCGATTTTTGATTTTACATTATCGTATCCTTCTTTAGTTATTGGTTTTGCCATACAGTTATCCTTATGTTTTTAAATTAAATATATAAATCTATTTTATCGTTTTTCAAATTAAAAATCAATCGAAAAAATATTTGAATAAAAAATTAATAATTAAAAATATATATCCGATAATATTTATATGTTCAAGGACGGACTAATATAAAAATTCATGGAGGAACCATATGGTTATCAACAACAATATTAGCGCTATAAACGCGCAAAGAACTCTTAAATTCCGCCAAGTTGATTTAAGAAAAGATTCTGCTCAACTTTCAAGCGGTTTAAGAATCAATCAAGCGGGAGACGACGCTTCTGGATTAGCTGTATCCGAAAAAATGCGAACTCAAATTCGCGGTTTGCGCCAAGCCGAAAGAAATACTCAAGACGGTATATCTTTCATACAAACTACGGAAGGATATTTGGATGAAACTACGAATGTTCTTCAAAGAATCAGAGAATTGGCAATACAAGCGGCAAACGGTATCTATACGGATGAAGACAGACTCTACGTTCAAATAGAAGTTTCTCAATTAGTGGACGAGATAGATAGAGTCGCTTCACAAGCTCAATTCAACAAACTTAATATGTTGACTGGAAGATTCGCTCGCTCAACGGGAGAAAACAACCCTACGGCTTCTATGTGGTTGCATATCGGCGCAAATATGGACGAAAGAAAACGCGTTTATATAGGCACTATGAACAGTCAAGCGCTCGGACTTAAAAATCCTGTTGGACCAGCTGCAACGGCTACATTCATAAGTCTTTCAAGCCCTAATAAAGCCAATACCGTTATAGGTATGGTTGACGAAGCTCTTCTTAAGGTATTGAAACAAAGAGCGGATTTAGGCGCTTATCAAAACAGATTGGAAATGACGGCTCAAGGTTTAATGGTTGGTTTTGAAAATATGCAAGCTTCCGAAAGCAGAATTAGAGATACGGATATGGCTGAAGCTTCTGTTAAACTCGCTAAAGACCAAATTCTTAATCAAGCTAATTTGTCTATGCTTGCTCAAGCTAATCAGTTACCGCAAGGCGCTCTTAGATTATTACAATAATAATTAAGAATTAACCATAATTAGGGAGGCTAAAATTTAGTCTCCCTCTTTTTTATTATTTTTTAATTTTCTATTTTTATCAAAATCGCCTCTCGCTCCCGTGAGAACATAACCAATATTATCAATACCCTCTCTTAAAAGCTCCACTCCTTCGGCGGATTCCGTTCCCGTAGAAATTTTATTATTATAAAGCAAATATTTTTTTCTCACATTCATTGGCGATAGATTCGGCATAACTACATTAGCGCCATGCAATATTCCAAGTTCGCGTCCGCCTTCTTTTATAGTGCCAAGCGCTGTTGTCGCGGGAATTAATGACAATGGAAATATTAAACGAAGAATACTTATAAGAATTAAAGTTAATTCCATCTCGCCTATTTTTTCGTTTGCAAAAGGCGTGTCTTTATGCGGTAAAAAAGGACCGATTCCTATCATTTCAGGTTTAATTTCTTGCATAAATATCAAATCTCTTGCAATATTTTCTAATTTTTGAAAAGGGCTTCCTACCATAATTCCCGTTCCCGTTTGAAAGCCTAATCTTTTTAAAATTCTCAAGCATTCTTTTCTATTATCTAAACTCATATATTTAGGATGCAATTTTGAATAATGTTCGTTTTCGGAAGTTTCATGCCTTAAAAGAAATCTATTCGCTCCGTTATTTTTTAATTCTTTATAATATTCTTCTTCCTTTTCGCCGATTGATAAAGTCAAAGCGCAGTCTGGAAATTCTTTTTTTATCGCTTGAACGATATTCGACATTCTCTCTATATTAAAAAAATTATCTTCGCCTCCTTGCAAAACAAAAGTTCTAAAACCAATATCGTATCCGATTTTGCAACATTCTAAAATTTCTTTTTTATTTAATCGATATCTTTCGGCGTTTTTATTGCTCTTTCTTATTCCGCAATAAATACAATCGTTTTTGCAATAATTTGTAAACTCTACAAGCCCGCGCATAAAAATATATTTTCCAAAAATTCTATCCGCTTTCTCTCTCGCTTTTTCTCTCAAATATTTTTTTAATTTTTTTATCTCTTCTCTTTCTTTTTTATCAAGTTTCTTTTTATTTAAATTATTATCGTATTCAAAAGAAGATAAAAGCGTCAAAGCGTCTTTATAAGAAATTTTTTCTTTTTTGTCGATTTTGTCTATTATCTTTTTAGCGTCAGTAATATTGCTCATTAAATATAATTAACTCCGTTTATTTTAGCGATTGCCATTCCGTAATTTGTAATCGGTTTATTCTGCCTTTCGCATAATTTTATCCTGTTTAATATTTGCCTTCTCGTTCCCATACATCCTCCGCAATGAATAATCAAATCGTATTTCGACAAATCGCTTGGAAAATCCGCTCCAGCAGTATAGTCAATATCAAATGCGAAACCGAATTTATTTTTAAGCATATTTGGAATTTTTACTCTTCCTATATCTCCTTCCAAAGGAATATGCGAGCAACTTTCTGCAATAAGTATTTTACTTTCTTTATTAAGATTATCTATAAAATCCGCTCCTTTTTTGTATATTTTTT
>CAKVCG010000053.1 GCA_934725525.1 uncultured Brachyspira sp.
TATTCGTTATTTTATTATAAATTTTATTTTAGTTTTAAATTTCTTAAAATTAATTTTGGTAAAAAGCGTTCTATTTTTGAATGCATTTTATAAATATTATATTTTAACGGAGGGCTTTTATTATGAAAAAAGCAAAAAACTTATTATTAATTAGTATAGGAATAATTTTTATTGGCATGATTATTTTATATTCATGCAGAAGTTATACGGGTCCCGTAAAGAAAGTCGATGGGGATAAACTAGACAATAATTTAGACAGCGGAAGCGAGGAAGAGGATTATTTTGATACTATAAATAATTGTATAATTCCCGCTTTGACGGTTACGAAAGATAATACTTTAATTGCCGCCATCGGAGATAAAAATAACGCGGGAAAAATTCTTATTAAGACAAGTAAAGATGGAGGAACAAATTGGACTGCGTATAACGGAAGTATTAAAAATGACGATATAGCTACGGGTTTTGCGCATCCATTTTTTATTAATTGTTATGACGGCAGTATTTTATTAGGAATTGCCACGACAAATGAAACCGAAAATATAGTTTCTTTCTATAGAGGCAAAGGAGACGGCTCGACATGGACTAAAGAAAACGCAAAAATTAAAATGCCTCAAAAAACAACAAACCAAGCAAATAAAGAATTAACCCCTCAAAATGCTTTTGCAACCTATGGAAACGGATTGGCTTTGAAACATAATGGTAATACGAATACATTATTATTCCTTTATTACTATAAAGACTCAAGTGGTTCGGGCGCAATGTCCACTATGATTTCTACGGATAATGGCGCAAGTTGGAAAGCAAACGGCAAGGACCAGGGAGTTTACTCTTCATACGGAGCTAAATTTATAGAAATTGAAAATGGAAATATTTTATATTTCTTGAATGGTGACGCTGGAATAGCTTGGTTTAAATCCGTAAATAAAGGAGAAAGCGAGACTTTATCACAGGCTTTTTACAAAAGTAGTCTAGGCAACCCTAAGTATGCGGATTTTGTTAGATATGAATTTGACGGAAAAGATATTAATAATAAAACTAAACATGTTTTAGTCGCTTTCTCTGAAGGTTATACGGGTTATAAAGTTATGATGAGCACGGATGATTTTAAGGATGGTAAAAAAGATACTAAAATTATAGGAAGCGCCGCTAAAACAGTCGGAACAAGTTCGGAATATCATGATGTTTATCCCGCTATAACGGTTTTAAGAGACGGAACTATTTGCACTTTAGCCGCTGAAAATTATGACATAATTTTTAGAAGCTTTGATTATAATTATCTTTCCAGCGATAAAACAAATACTTATAAAGTTAAGTTATGGTAAATAGCGTTTTATTGAGTAGAAACGCTATTTATAAAAAATAATTTTTTGGAGGTTTGGTTATGAATAGAAAATTAAAAATAGTTATAGGTTTAATCGTTGTTATGATATTGTCTTTAATATCGGCTTTATCATGCAGAAATATTTATGGAGAATTATCCTATGTTGAAGACGGTTCTGGCAAAGAGGGAATTGACGATAAAGGTTTTCCTAATTATTATCTAACCGAAGAGCAACAGCAAACTCCATATATTCAAGGTCCTACAATCGTATTCGATTCGAGAGGCGGAAACAATACTCAAATATATCATATTCCCGCTATAATAGTCGCCGATAACGGAAATATTATAGCTTTCGGAGATAATAGATATAAAGATAGCGTAGATATTGGATTTGGCAGAGGTTTAATAGATATAGTTTATAAAGTTAGTAAAGACGGAGGACAAACTTGGAGCGCTGAGAAAATTATCGGACCAAAATCTACTTCTACTGATGTTTCGGATATAAAAAATAAGGGCGATGTTTCCGTATTCAAAGCTCTTGATGGAAGATTGGTAGCTTTAGCGGTTTCTGGCGGAGGTTTTGCTAACGGGCATAATCCAAAAACTCCTTCAAGAATGCTCAGGTCAAAAAGTTATGATAATGGCGAGACTTGGACTCCTTGGGAAGAGGTTGGACAAAATACCGTATTTAACGCTATGAAAACTAAAGGCATAATTAGAGGATTTGCAACTTCTGGCAGAGGAACTACATTAAAAGACGGAACTTTGGCTACGGCTATGGTTGGAAGTAGCACTGGAACAGGCGGAGGCTGGGTCGCTTATTTCTTATATTCTAAAGATAAAGGCGATACTTGGCATGTATATCCTAATATGCAACCTGCTACCTCTCCAAGCGGTTGGCTTATTACAGAACCAAAAATAGTAGGAGAATTGGATGACGGCAAATTACTAATGAGCGTTAGAAATGGCAGCAGTTCCCAATTTAAGCGAGGACAACCTCGTATGTATGGAGTTTCTTCAGACAAAGGAATAACTTGGGGAGATTTTAATAATCCTAAATCTGGAAGATTGGGTTATTGGAATAATATGATATGCGGTAATGTCGACTCCGAAGGAATTATTTGGACAAGAGAGAGCGAACATGATAAAACGAGAATACTTCATTTACTTACCGGTCCTATGTTTAGAGGAGGAATGTCATTCTGGGTTAGTTTGAACGGAGGAAAAAACTTCACTAAAAAACTTGATGTATTAAAAGAGAATATGAATCCATCAAAATATACGGCTGGTTATAATTCTATAGATGTTTTGGGAGATGGAACGGTAATCGCTCTATCTGAAGAATATAACGAAAGCAATACCAAATTAGGAACTGCCGATTATGATTTGGTATTTAGAAGATATAACATGAAGGCAATAACGGGAGAAGTATATAAAACCGAATGGTATAAAGAAGTAAAATAAGATTAAAAATTATCAATTCGTATGAGGCGATGATAGGAAAAGCTCGTCATTACGAGGGCAAAAGCCCGAAGTAATCCAAAGTAAAGAGACTTTATACAAAGTGGATTGCTTCGCATTGAAAATGCTCGCAATGACGATTATTTGCCGTAAGGCGATGACATAAAGATAAGATAAAAATTAAATAAAGGACGACTAAAGTGAAAAAAATAATATTACTTCTATTAATACTCTCTCTAAAAGCGTTTGGATATTATTCTTCCGATGCGATGATAGATTTGCTTGTGCAACCTAATCAATTAAGAGTTAGAACGGATAGAGTAGGCGCGGTATTTGGAAACGAAAATATAAGAGCGGCTATAGGGCTAACGGGAGCTAATAATCTTTCGGGCATAATATTGCATAATGTAACCGATTTTTCGGAATTAAATAATAATAAAATAGCGTTAGACAATATTGTGCCAGCTTTATTAGGCGGAATAGGATATAGAATGAATATATTTGGAATCGCTTTGGGCTATGAGTTTAAATGGAGCAGTCCTACTTATATGATTCATACTCCTATTTTGTCTATGACGGCTTTAGATAATAACTTTAGGGTAAATATACCAATTTCTGTGGGAGTTGGGCAACAATCCTATTATAAAAAGAACGATAGCTTAAAAGGAACTATAGTAGTTTCTACGGCATTTGAGGGAAGATATTATTTTAATACAAAATATTTTTCACATTTAAGATTATATTTTGGTTATGGAAACGCCACTATAGAAGAGGTTAATGATTCTTCAATCTATTTTACTCAAGAATCGGTTGGTTTTCAATTAAGAGCCTACTTCAATTACGACTTCTCTTCCTATAATATGAAACTTACGCCTATAATTAGACTTCAATTCGATAAGGCTTTAGAAACTAGATATAATAACATGGACGAATCTACCGATATAGTCGACAATTATTATATTACGGCTAAAGGTTTCGCCCCAAGCGGCGGAGCGAGAATTGGAGGCGTTAGCGTAAGCAGCGGAGCAAATGCCGACTTAAATAACGGAAGCTTAAAAGGAGGCTATATAGCGAGTATTCCTAACCCTAATATTTATTATGCCAAAGAGCCTTATAGAATAGGAATCGCTTTCCCTATAGGTTTTAGAGCTATGAACGAAAGCAAGACAATAGAGGTTTATGTAGAGCCAGCTTTATCTTTTACTATAGTTAATGCTAAAGATATATATTCGTATCAAGGAGTGCAAACGGGTTCTTATGAAAAAAGAAGGTCCTCATTCTATACTTTCGGTTATGTTGTTTACGGAGAATTATATATTCGCCCGATACCTCAACTTGAATGGTATACCGAACTTCAAACTGGAGGCGCTACGGTTGCGGGAGATTTGGCTAATACTTCTTCGGGAGGAAGCACTTCGATTATATTAAACGCTTCTACGGGTATAACTTGGTATTTTTAGATTAATCAATCTCTTTCTATAAACTAATTTTATAAGATATGGAACTATCCGAAAAGGGTAGTTCTATATCTGCATTTATAACAACAATGGGTTGAACCATCTTGCATTAGTTTTATTAATAATGGATTGCTTCGGGCGTTGCCCTCGCAATGACGATGGGAAAGTAGATTGCTTCAGCAGAGTTTCGCAATGACAACTGTTTTTTACTCCGTCATTACGAGGCTATTTATAGCCGAAGTAATCCACAAAAAAGAAATTTTATTAATATTGGATTGCTTCGGGCGTTGCCCTCGCAATGACAGAAATTTGTTAACTTTATTGATAACAAGGGGTAGCTACCCCTTGCGTTATAATTCAGAGAAAAGCGCCAAGATTTAACTGCATACAAGGGGTTTTGCATAAGGCTAAAGCCCGCAGAAGCGCGGCACGCAGAAGCGAACCCCTTGTTGTTATATTTTCATAGATTTTAGTAAAAATTTGATTTTAATTGTCAAAATTTTTCGTCTTTAAGCAAATTATTAAATTGATTTCTGCTGTAAACTCTTATTTTATCGTTATGAGAAACATAACTTTTTGCGCTGCCGCTCAATTCTACGGGCGCGATTAATATTCCGTTTTTAGCCCCCGATTCGCTTACCATCATTAAAAAATCTCTTATCATTAATTCGCCGATTTCGGTTTTTTGCCATCTCTTAAAAGAAACCAATGTGAGGTCTTTTTTGCTTCCCTTAATGCTATAAGTTAAATAATTTATTTCTTCGTTATTATTCGCGGGGTGGGTCGTGTCGGTATATTCTTGCACTATAACATAATTTGAGAATTTGGAACGCATTAAATTTTGGCATAATTTTTTGAACGCGATTCTGTCGAGAGAAAATATTTTATCGACTTTATAGGCTACGGTTATATTGCTTTCAATATTCGATTTGTCCTTAACTTTTAAACTTTCCAAAATATTGTCTATATCCATAGTTTTTCTAACTTCGATTAAAGAAGGAATATAAAACGGATTTACAAAAGAGGCTTCCCATAAATTTACGGCTTTTTCCCAATTTTCAATATTCGTTTTTCCTACATAATTTTCATAATTATCGTTTTTATATTTTTCGTCCCCCAATTTATTTTCTTCTTTTAATTTATTCAATTGGAGAGTCGCTTTAATTATTTCGTTTAAATATATTAACGCTTCGTCCAAATAATATATATTTAATTCGGGCATATTAAATCGTTTGACGGCTTCAAAATAACCTTTAGATGTTCCTATATCTCCTAAAAAATACGAATAAAAAGCGTAGTCCAATATTAAAGCGGCGTAATTTTTATTATATTCTCCCATTTTGTATAAATTAAACAAATCGTTATAAAGATTTTTGAATCTTTCCGATTTTTCGAGTTTATATAATACGAACAAATAGAATTTATTAATATAGAATTCATGATTTTTATCGATGGGCTTATTCGCTAAAATGCTTTCTATAAGAGATTTTGCTATATTTAATTCTTCCGAAGATATATAAAGCGATATTAAATCTTTTTCCAAATTATAAATATCTTTTTTATTGTCGCTTAACTTATTTGAACCCTCTTCTTTTATTAATCTCTTTCTCAACTCTTCGGTAAAAGTTATGCATTTTTTATAATCTTTCATTTTATACGAAACGAATGCGGCGCATTTCAAATCGTCAATCATAAATTCGCCTTTCGACATTATGGCTCTATTGAAATAATGATTGGATAATTTAAAACTTCCCTCTTTTGCCAAAATATTTGCGACTTTAATATTATAAAAATTATTGGAAGGCTCGAGTTTAATTATTTTTACGGCATATTTGAAAGCCTCTTCTTTCTTTCCAAGTTCGTTATATCTGCTTTCGAGTTTTTTGCAAATATTTAATTCGTTCTTTTTTTCCAACACTCCGTTATTTGCCAGAAGTTCGTATTTTCCTAAAGCGGATTCCATTTCCCCTATTTCTTCTTCGCATTTCGCAAGCTCGTAAATAGCTCCGTAATCTTCGGGGTTTTCTTCTATTTTTTTATAAAGCTCTTCTATAGTTTTTTTTATATCGTTGGACTTTTTCCTTTCTTTATAAAAAATATTTCTTAATATTATTAAAGAAGCGACAAGTAAAAAAACCGAAACGGCCGTATATATATAAATATTTTCCATAAATACAAACCTTTTAACATTTTTAAAATATAATTATATAATATTTTTTAATTAAATAAACAGTTATTTATTATTATCGTTTTATATAAACTTTAATTTAATGAAAATTAATATTTGTATATTTGCGGTAAAAACAAGAATCGATAAATAAATTTTCCTTATTCTTTATATCTGTCGAATAATTCTATAAAATCTTTTTTCTTCTTTTTGGCCGCGATTCTATAAGCGGTATTCCCGTAAATATTTCTTTGAGTCGTATCGGCTCCAGCTTTCAATAATTCTTCCATTACTTCGAGCGGAGTCGAAAAAGTTTTATATATTCCGTCCTCTTCTTTTTCATATTCAAAAATAACCGCTCTTATTAAAATATTGTTTCCGTTTCTATCTGTCGCGTTAATATCCGCTCCAGATTCTATTATTCTTTTTATAGCTTCGATATTCGGATTTTCTTTTTCTATCAAATACATTAGCAAAGTTTTTTCGTTGCCGTAATTTTTAGCGTTTATGTCCGCTCCAAGCTCCAAAAGATTAAATATTATATCGATTCTATTCGTTTGTTTTGCGTTATAAATAATAGCTTCGTTTAGGTTTGTGGCTCCCGCGTTTATAAGTTCTTTTATTATATTTATGTCGGTAGTAGCCGTTATAGGATATTTTCTTTCCGCTCCTTCGTAATATCTGTAAGGCTCTATATAAGCTTTCGTATTTACATTAGCGCCGTTTTCAATAAAATATTTAACCAATTCAAAATGATTTCCTTCGCATGCCGACACTAAAGCTCCGTTAATATCTTTAGCTCCCAAATTAATAAGCTCTTCCGCAATATCTAATTTTCCGCCGATAGCCGCATAACTTAAAGCGATATCATAATTATTAGCGCCATTTTCGATAAATTTTTGAGCGATATCCCAATAACCTTCCATACAAGCCATGTAAAAGGCAAAATTAAAATCTTTGGCTCCGAAATCGAGCAATTCTTTAACGATTTCCATATTTCCGATTTTTGCCGCATACATTAAAGAGCTCATGCCGTATTTATTATTGTAAATATCTAAATTATTTCCGTCTCTCAATATATTTCTAACGCTTTCAATATCGTTATTTTCAATGCTTTTCATTAAATCGTTATTTTGCTCTATTTGAGAGACGGTAGAATTTTGAGAAAAAAGTAAAGCCGAAGCAATTAAAAATAATAAAACGATTCTGTTCATAAAAAATCCATAATTAAATCAAAGTTAATTCGACTATAATTTATAATAAAAAATACTTTAATATTATTATCGTAATAAAATTATTATACAAAATAAATAAAAATTTTATGTTAATCGGTTTTTACCCGAATATTAATTTGTAATTAATGTAAAATTGTATATACTATATAATTAATAATTAAATAAAAAAGATTAACAGGAAAATAATTTGGAGAAAATTTTTACCGATATACCCGCGCAAGTAAAAGAGATAGCGAGAATTTTAAATATGGAAGGCTTCCAATGTTTTTTGGTCGGAGGTTCGGTTAGAGATTCCATTATGGGATTTACTCCGAAAGAATACGATATAGCCACCGACGCGAAGCCAGAAGATGTTCAGAGAATATTTAAATACACGATTCCTACGGGAATAAAACATGGGACGGTTCTTGTAATATTGGACGATATGCATGTGGAGATAACGACTTTCAGAAGCGACGGAAATTATAGCGACGGAAGACATCCCGATAGAGTGGAATATACGGCGAGTATAGAGGACGATTTGCCAAGAAGAGATTTGACTATAAACGCGATGGCTTATAATGTTTTGGACGGCGCTCTCATAGATATGTTTGACGGAATGAAAGATATTAAAAATAAAATCATTCGGTCGGTCGGGAATCCTTACGAAAGATTTACCGAAGACGGATTAAGGATAATGAGAGCGATAAGATTTGCGACAAAATTAAATTTCAATATAGAAAAAGAAACTTTTGACGCTATATGCCGTTCTACGGGAATGCTCGCTTCGATAGCCTATGAAAGAATAAGAGAAGAATTTAACGGAATTTTAATTTCCGACAATCCTTTTAGAGGAATCGAATTATTAAGAAAAACGGGAATACTCGCTTTAATAATGCCAGAACTCATGCAAGGCTTCGGTGTCTCTCAAAATAAATTTCATAAATACGATGTTTATTATCATATACTTCATACTATACAAGCGGTAGAGCCTCTCGAAACCGAAGAGTTGACTTTGCTCGTTCGTTTAGCCGCTTTATTTCATGATATAGCCAAGCCTATGGTTCAAAAAAAAGTTTCAAAACAGGAAGAGCCGGTATATTATAATCATGAAGTCGTAGGCGCAAATGTGGCGAAAAAAATTATGAAGCGATTAAAATATTCAAACGCGGAAATAGATTTTGTCGCTCTTTTGGTTAGACAGCATATGTTTTATTATCAGGATGAATGGACGGATGGAGCGGTCAGAAGATTTATGAGAGCTGTCGGGATAGAAAATATAAAACCTTTATTGAAATTGAGGGAAGCGGACAGACTCGGAAGCGGAAATAGAAAGGATAAAGAAAGCAAGGCTATACCTAAACTTTTGGCTAGGATAGATAAAATAATAAAAGAAGAAAACGCTATAACGGTTAAGGATTTAAAAATCAACGGAAACGATTTGATGAAGGAATTTAATTTAAAACCCGGTCCGATTATCGGAAAAATACTAAACTATTTGCTCGATTTAATTTTGGACGAGCCAAATTTGAATGATAAGGAAAAACTTATTGAAAAAACGAGATTTTTTTTAGAAAGTAATAATTTAAATAATTAAAATATAATATAAAAAAGGATTGAAAAATGCATCTTATCGCCGATATAGGAAATACGAGAATGAAATTAGCCGTATTCGATAAAAGCCATAATCCTATCTATTTTAATGTAAATAGTTATAATATAAGGCATATCTTATCGGCGTTAAAAGAGATAAATGGCAATTATAATATAGATAAAGTGTTTTATAGCAGCGTTTGTTTTAATAAAAACGATATATTTGTATCTTCGGTAAAAGATGTTTTGAAAAAGGACGCTTATAGAGTTACTCATAAAGATATAAAATTAAAAGGCAATTTATACGAGCCAAAAAATTCTGTCGGAATAGATAGAATCCTTTCGACTTACGCTTCCGTATGTTTAGAAGGCTATAATGAAAAAGAAAGATATGTTTCTATAGTTGTCGATATGGGAACGGCTACGACTATAAGCGTTATGACTTCCGATTTAATATTTTTGGGCGGTATGATAATGAGCGGAACAAAAACGAGCTATAAGGCTTTATCGGGCAGAACCTCTTTGCCTTATTACGAAATGGGTCCGATAGATTCGATTCCAAAACCTCTTAACGCCAATATTAAAGACGCTATTATGTCCGGCGCTATATACAATACCATAGGAAGCGTCCATTACGGCGTAAACGAAACTAAAAAATATATAAAAGAAAAATATAACCTAAAAAGCAAAATATTTTTAACGGGCGGAATATCTAATTTAGGATTATTAAAATGTAAGATATATCCTTATTTGGTAATGCAAGGAACTTATTTTAATATGGTTGATAAAAAATACGGCAGATAAAAGAATTATAATAAAAAGAAAAATTTATAATTATTGTCTAAAGTAATCTTTAATATTATCAAATTTGACAAATAATAAAAAACGGTTATACTTTAAAATATAAAAATATGATTGAATAAATCAAGGAGTATATTAAATGACTACGGGTAAATTTACAATACAAAATGAAACGGGACTTCATGCGAGACCTGGAAACGAATTCGTTACATTTATAAAATCGCTATCGGGATGCAAAGTGGAAGCCGAAAACGAAGCCGGTAAAAGAGTAAATGCGGCTTCTCTTTTAAAAGTTCTTTCTTTAGGCGTTAAAAAAGGCTCTGTGCTTACGATTTATTGCGATGGCGATAATGAAAAAGAGGCGTTAAAGAAAATAGAAGAATTTTTATCTAACTTAAAAGATTAATTTTTGGAATATATTTTATGGAAAAAAGAATTACTGGAATAGCCGTATCGCCTGGAATAGCAATAGGCAAAGTTTATTTATTTGAAAAAAAAGAAATCGAAATAAATAAATGCCCTTGCAAAAATCCCGAAGAAGAAAAGGCAAAACTTATAGAAGGCAGAAATAAAACAAAAGAGCAATTGCAAAAAATAAGAGAAACTACCGCAAAAAAAGTTTCAGAGGAAAAAGCCGCAATATTTGACGCTCATATTACTTTACTTGAAGACGAAGATTTGCTTCAAGAAGTAAACGATATAATAAACGATGAAAAAGTTTCCGCCGATTACGCTTTATCGAGAGGAATTGAAGTTTATAGACAAATATTAAGCGATGTTCAGGATGAATATTTGAGAGAGAGAGCGGGCGATTTAGCCGATATAGCGGATAGATGGATTAGAAATTTGCTTGGCGAGAAAATATTAGAATTATCCGAAGTTCCCGAAAATTCAATAATCGTAGCGAGAGATTTAACTCCTTCCGACACGGCGAATTTAAATTTAGAAAATACTTTGGGTTTTATAACAGAAATAGGCGGCAGAACTTCCCATACTTCCATTATGGCTAGGTCTTTAGAGATACCCGCGGTTGTAGGCATTGGAAGTATAATTAAAGAAATTAAATCTATGTCAAATAAAGGCAACGATTTAAGCATAATATTAAACGGAAATACGGGCGGAGTAATTATAGAGCCTACCGAAAAATC
>CAKVCG010000054.1 GCA_934725525.1 uncultured Brachyspira sp.
ATTGGGCCAGCAGGGACTTGAACCCCGGACCCGATGATTATGAGTCATCTGCTCTAACCGACTGAGCTACTGGCCCCAAATTAGTTTTTATATGATACTAAAAAAGAAAAAAAAGTCAATAGTTTAATTTAGTATAAATAAGAAAATTCATTTATTTAATGTAAAAACGAAAAACATCCTTGCAATAAACGGTAAATAATGTATGTTTTTACTTTACTAAAATTTGAAAAATATTAATTTAAATATAAACTAATTATAAGGATTTTAATTTAAGGAATTTAAAATGCGAGAAAAAATAAAAGAGCTTAAAAATAGAAAAGAAAAAATTGAAGAAGCGGGCGGATACGAAAAAATAGAATCTCAACATTCAAAAGGAAAATTGACGGCAAGAGAGAGAATTTTGAAATTGTTGGACGAAAATACTTTTTGCGAAATTGACGCTTTTGTCGAGCATAGATGCGCCGATTTTGGGATGGAAAAAATGAGAATAGCGGGCGAAGGCGTTGTGACGGGATATGGAAAAATCAACGGAAGACAGGTTTGCATTTACGCTCAAGATTTCACGGTTATTGGCGGTTCTTTAGGGCAGATGCATGCGGCTAAAATCTGCAAAGTTCAAGATATGGCTATTAAATTGGGTTGTCCATGCATTGGAATAAACGATTCGGGTGGTGCGAGAATTCAAGAAGGAATTGACGCTTTAAGAGGATACGGAGATATTTTTTATAGAAATGTTCAGGCTTCGGGGGTAATTCCTCAAATATGCGTTATTATGGGACCTTGCGCGGGCGGTGCGGTTTACTCTCCAGCTTTAATGGATTTTATTCTTATGACTGATAAAACTTCAAATATGTTTATAACTGGTCCTCAAGTCGTTAAAGCGGTGACGGGAGAAAAGGTAAGCGCCGAAGAATTGGGCGGAGCTTTGGTTCATAGTCAAAAATCGGGAGTCGCTTCTTTGATGTTTCCCGATGAAATATCCACACTCGAAGGAGTTAAAAAACTTCTTTCTTATATTCCGCAAAATAATTTGGAAGATGTTCCGTTTGAAGAAACGGGAGATTCCCCAAACAGAAACGACAGCGAATTATCGAATATTCTTCCCGACCAGCCAAACAAACCTTACGATATTAAAGATATTATCAAAAGCGTCGCCGATAACGGAGAATTTTTTGAATTGCAGCCTTTATTTGCAAAAAATATAGTTATATGTTTCGCTCGTTTTGACGGAAAATCCGTTGGAATAATAGCGAATCAGCCGAATGTTATGGCGGGAGTTTTGGATATTAACGCGGCGGATAAGGCGGCTCGTTTCATAAGATTCTGCGACAGTTTCAATATTCCAATAATAACTTTAGTCGATACGGCGGGATATTTGCCGGGAGTAGGACAGGAACATAACGGAGTGATAAGGCATGGCGCAAAACTTTTATACGCCTACTCGGAAGCGACAGCTCCTAAAATTACTTTGATAATAAGAAAGTCTTACGGTGGCGCTTATATAGCCATGTGTTCAAAACATTTGGGAGCGGATATAGTTTACGCATGGCCATCAGCCGAAATTGCCGTTATGGGACCCGATGGAGCGGCTAATATAATATTCAAAAAAGAGATAGAGAACGCGGAAGATTCAAAAAAAATGAGAGCGGAAAAAATTGAAGAATATAAAAAAGAATTCGCAAATCCTTATCGCGCGGCAGTTAGAGGTTATGTTGACGATATTGTAGAGCCAGAATATACGAGAAGCTATTTGATAAACGCTTTGCATCTTTTAGCGAGCAAGAGAGAAAAGCGAATTCCAAGAAAGCATGGAAATATACCTTTGTAAAATTTGAAATTGAATTTTAAGGAGAAATAATTATGGAACATAGCGCGGCGATTACTATTTTTGGAATCATATCGGTTTTTATTGCGGCTTTGCTTTTTTATATTTTGGCAATATTTTTGGGTTTATTATTTAAAAACAGAAATGTAAAGGCGGAAGAAGAGATAATAAAAGTTATCGAAGAGAGCAAAACTAAAGAGGAAGATTTGCTTGACGATACGGAACTTGTAGCTGTAATAACGTCTTCAATATCCGCATATATGGGAAACGGTAGATTTGTTATAAAATCGATAAAAGAATCGAAAACTCCAATATGGGGAATGGTTGACAGATTGGGCGATAACATATAATAATAAATAGAGAATAAAAAAGAAATAAAATAAATAGGAGATACTATGATTAAACAATATAAAATAACCGTAAACGGAAAATTATACGATGTTTCTGTGGAGGAAGTCGGAGAAATTTTAGGCGGAGTCAATACCTTAAAAACGGTTTCGACTTTTGTAAATTCAAATGCGGCGGTTAATAATTCCAATAATGAAAAACAAATTGCAGATAAACCGCAGAACGCTATTTTGATAGACGAAAACGCGATTTCGATTAAAGCGCCAATGCCTGGAACAATATTATCGTTTACCGTATCGGTTGGTGACGAAGTTTCGGAAGGGCAGGTTGTAGCGATACTCGAGGCGATGAAAATGGAAAACGAATTAACCGCCCCAGCGTCTGGAAAAGTTAAATCGATTCATGTGGAAAAAGGCTCTTCGGTTATAGAAAATCAAGTTATATTACAAATAAGTTAAAATATTAAGGCTGATTTATGAATAGAATTTTAGGTTTGGATTTAAATAATTTAATAGCGGGATTTCATGCACCTTCTTTCGCTCAAATTATAATGATGCTTTTGGGCGCTTATTTAATATATATGTCGATTTATTATAATAAAAAGCCTTTGCTTCTTCTTCCGATGGGCGTGGCAATCTTGGCGTCAAATATGCCTTTGCCGAGCATGACAACCGAAGTGGTAAACGGATTTTTAGGCTTTATATTTAGCGGAGCGGATTCTGGAGTCTATTCGATTTTGGTCTTTTTTGCCGTAGGAACTATGATTGATTTGGGCCTTATTTTAGCTGACCCGAAAAATTTCTTTATAGGAGCAAGCTCTCAAATCGGAATATTTATAATTTTTTATATTATGAGTTCTTTAAGCGTCTATCTGAATTTGGGAGACAATATTGCAGCCGCCACTTCGATTATAGGAGCGGCTGACGGTTCGCTTGCAATGTATATGGCTTCATTAATTGCCGAGCCGAGATATTTTGCGCCGATTGTAATTGCGGCTTATCTTTATATGGAACTTCTGCCAATTTTACAAACGACAGTTACAAAATTTATGACTACTAAAGAAGAAAGAAAAATTTCTATGTCGTATTTGCGTCATGTTTCGAGAGGAGAGAAAATTATATTCGCCGTTATAGCTATGGGCTTTTGCGGAATATTTTTATCGAATTCTTTTCCGTTGATAGCGGCTTTACTTTTTGGAAGCATATTGAGAGAGTCGGATATAATTAAAAATTTTTCCGTCAATTTGCAAAAATCTTTAAACGGAATTCTTACAATGCTTATAGGAATAGCCGTGGGTTCGTCCACGACTGCCGAAACTTTTATAACTTTCAATACTTTTATTATATTTTTCTTCGGTTTGTTCTCTCTAATTTTAAACACAATAATTGGAATTCTTGCGGCAAAGATAATGAATATTTTAACTGGAGGCAAAGTAAATCCTATAATAGGTTCGGCGGGATTAAGCGCTTTTCCTATTCCCGCTTGGGGGGCGCATATTTACGGGCAAGAAAATAGTTCTTCTAATTGTCTGCTTTTGCATGCTATGGCTGTAAATATTTCGGGTATAATATCGGGAGCGGTAGTAGCGGGAATATTGCTCGCTTTTTTTCATTAAATAATTATTTATTCAAAACCTTATATAAAAACTCTTTAGTTCTGCTATGTTTAGGATTATTAAAAAACTCTTCGGGTTTTTCGTCTTCAAGTATTTTGCCATCGTTCATAAATAAAATTCTTGTGGCGACATTTTTTGCAAATCCCATTTCATGAGTCACAATAAGCATAGTCATTCCTTCTCTGGCAAGCTCTATCATAACATCCAAAACTTCCTTTATCATTTCTGGGTCCAAAGCGGATGTAGGCTCGTCGAAAAGCATAATTTCTGGCTCCATTGCCAAAGCCCGCGCAATCGCAATTCTCTGTTTCTGCCCGCCCGAAAGCTGATTTGGATAGGAATATTTTTTATCTAAAAGTCCGACTTTATTTAAAAGATTATCCGCCTTCTTTTCGGCTAATTCGAGGGAATAATTTTTAATTTTTATCGGAGCTAATGTAATATTTTTTATAACATTTTTATGAGGAAATAAATTGAAATGCTGAAAAACCATTCCGACTTTTTCTCTTATTTTATTTATATTCGTTTCTTTACTTAAAATATTTTTGCCGTCAATAAATATTTTTCCTTCAGAAGGCTCTTCGAGTCTGTTTATACATCTTAAAAATGTGGATTTTCCGCTACCCGAAGGTCCTATTATCGCTATGATTTCGCCTTTTTCTATATTAATATCTATTCCTTTCAATACTTCGAGTTTGCCGAATTTTTTATACAAATTTTCTATCCTAATCATTTAATCGCCTTCCTTTAATTTCTTCTCTATGCTTCTCATAAATGTGGCGAAAATTGAAGTTAGTATTAAATATATTATTCCAACCGCAATCAAAGGCTCTACTCCTCTATAAGTTTGACTCGTTATGATATTTGCCGAACGAAGCAAGTCTATTCCGCCGATAAATCCCACAATGGAAGTTTCTTTAAGCAATGCTATAAATTCGCTAACCAAAGCTGGAAGAATTTTTTTTATAGCTTGAGGAATTATAATTTCTTTCATAGACAAACCGTAATTCATTCCCAAAGCCCGCGCCGCTTCCATCTGTCCTTTATCGAGTCCTTCGATTCCCGCTCTTATTATTTCAGCGACATAAGCCGCCGAATTGATTCCAAAAGCAATTCCAGAAATTAATAATATAGGAGTGTTTCTTAAAGCCCCGACAAAAACGACATTTGCCCATATCATTAATTGAACAACTGCGGGAGTCCCTCTTATAAGATTGACAAATCCAAAAGCCAATTTTGAAATAGGATTAAAATCTTCATGTCCTTTTACATTTTTCAAAGGATAGAAATGCGAAAGTTCCATAAGGGCGATAAATATTCCCAAGACGATTCCAACCAGAGCGGCAAACGCGGTAGTTCCAACGGAAAATAGAAGCCCCTTAATCATATAAATATATCTGCCATGAGTAAAGAATATATTTTTAAGAAGCTCCAAATATTCCATTTAATTTTTCCGTTCTATAATTTTAAGATTTAAAATTTTAAGACAAAACTTAAATTACTTAACTATAAAAAATATTTTATTAATTTATTTAAAATATTTATTTAATAAAGCGTCATAAGTTCCGTTTTCTTTAAGCGTAGCCAAAGCCTTATTAATATCGTCCAAAAGTTGAGTGTCTTCTTTTCTAATGGCTATTGCGTATTCTTCGCTTTCCGAATCCGTTTCAATCAATTTTAATTCTGGATTTTGCGCCGAATAATTTTTAGCAGGCTCGTAATCCAAAACTACCGCTTGAACTTTTTTTGCTTTCAATCCCATAATCGCTTCCGAAGTAGCGTTATATCTTTGAACTCTAACATTTGAAATTTCCGACACGATTATATCTCCCGTATATCCTAAAACAACGCCGACATCTTTTCCGACTAAATTATCGAAAGTGCTTATTCCGTTTTCATCGTTATTAACCACTATCGCCTGTTGAGATTTATAATAAGATTCGGAGAAATTGACATTCTTTTTTCTTTCTTCGGTTGCCGTCATTCCCGCGATTATCAAATCGATTTTTTTCGTTTGTAAAGCTGGAAGCAAACCGTCAAAAGCCATGTCTTCTATTTCAATTTCCACATTTATAAGTTTCGCTATTTCGTTCACAAGTTCTATATCGAAACCTATAATATTTCCGCTCTCTCTATACTCGAAAGGCTCAAACTCGGCGTTTGTTCCGACATACAACTTTTTACTTTCTTCCTTACAACCTATAATCGCAATAATAACGGTTGCAAAACCTATAATTACTTTTAGAATATTATTTTTGAACATAATATGCTCCTTAAATCCATATTTAATTTTTAAGATTATTATTTATAGAATTTTATATTGTTATTGAAAAATAGTCAAGTTTAAATATTTGTAAATATTGTCTTTGTTTTTATCATTTATATAAAATAAATTCAATTTATTTAAACTTATATTTGCAATTTTTTATGTTAAATGGTAAAATTTTATTTATAATATTAAGGGGTAGCACTTTGACTTGCAATATATGTGGTAAAGAAAAAGCGGTTTTGCATATTACCGAACAGAGAGGCGGAGAGTTTGAAAAAATAAGTATCTGTAAAAAATGCAATGAAGAATTAAGAGTTACAGAAAAATGTTTGGAATATAACGATAATGAAGTATTTTCGGTATTGACGAAATTGCCAAATCATAAATCCGTCTCAATAAAAAAAGTTAGTAAAAGTAAAAAACGTTATAAAAAAGTATGTAATGTATGCGGATACTCTTTAAGTGACTTTTTAGAATCAAAAACCGCAGCCTGTCCGAAGTGTTATAATAGTTTTGGAGCTTTCGTTGATAAAATGGTTAAAAAAATTCATCGCTCGAATAAGCATACGGGAAAAATTTCAAACAGAAATTTATCGAACGAAGATATAGAAAATGAAATTTCAAGATATAAAGACAATATGGAACTCCTTAAAAAAATGGAGAGATACGAAGAGGCTAACGAATTAAAAAAGAAAATAGAAAGTTTGAACGAAGCTTTAATCTCTAAAAAATCTGAAAAGATAGAAGAAAAAATATAAATATAAATGAAGAATATGTTTGCGGATAAAAATATAGCAAATTGGATTTTTAATAAAGGCTTAGAAGACAATATTGTTTTATATTCAAAAGTTTCGATATATAGAAATTTAGAAAATATAAGATTCCATCATCACATGGATAAAAACGAATCCGATAAAGTCGATTCTATTTTTCAGAAAAATATAGAAGAGCTAAATCTTAATTTAACAAAAATAAAATTATCAAATATTAAACCTTGCGATATAAAAATACTTAAAGAAAATCTCACAATTCCAAAAAAAAGAAATCTATTAAACGCCTCTTTATATATAAACGAAGAACAGTCTGCTTCAATACTTATAAATTCAAACGAGCATTTGGAAATACAAACGATAGCGAGAGGGCTCGAGTTAAATGACTGCTTTAAGACCGCTTATGATATAGAAAATAAACTCGATGAAAAAACTGATTTCGCTTTCGATAAAAAATTTGGATATTTGACAAGCTCTCCTAAAAAAATAGGAACGGCAATGAATTTAACCGTCGCTATTTCTATTCCGGCGATTCTTTTGAAAACACCGGAAAATATAGATTATTTTATAAATAAATTTTCAAAAATAGGTTTCGATTTGTCGCCGTTATCGATAGGCAAAAAAAATATTCCAATATTGACGATAACGAATAAAGTTATGATTGGAATTAAAGAAAAAGATATTTTGAAAAAAATGTTCGATATAGTTTACGATATTTTAGACAAAGAAAAAAATATAAGAAAGAGAATTAAAAAACTCGACAGAATTAAAATTGAGGATAGAATATACAGAAGCAAAGCCGTATTGTCTTCGGCAAGAGTTCTAAATTACGGCGAAGTTATAAAATATAGTTTTTGGTTAAGGATGGGATTATATTACGACATATTGAATGATATTGAACTTGACGCTTTATTTTATATGCTTTTTGCCTCTAAAAATAATCACCTTCAAATTCAAAATATTAACAACGGTAAAGAAAAAAATATTAATGAAATAAGAGCGAATATGATTAGAGAGATTTTAAACGATAAATAATGTTTAAAATAATTTATTTAATAATTCTTTATCCAAATTTATAGACAAAGATTTACCAAAAACATTAATATCAATTCATCAACCTAATTTTAGATTACATTCATGTTCTTCTTTTTTATACATAGCCTGTCTTTTCATTAATAAATCGAAATCTACCAAATGTCCGTCAAATTCGGGACCTTCAACGCAGGCAAATTTAGTTTCCGTTCCTACCAAAACTCTACAGCAACCGCACATTCCCGTTCCGTCAATCATAATAGGATTCAAACTAACCGTTGTAGGCAAATTATATTCTTTCGTAAGTTTGGCGACAAATTTCATCATTATTGCGGGACCGATTGCTATTACTTCGGAGATTTTCTCGCCTTTTTCGTGAACTCTTTTAATCATATCGGTTACGAGTCCTTTTTCTCCATAGCTTCCGTTATCGGTGCAAATTAAAGTTTCTTCGGATATTTTTTTCATCATATCTTCCATAATGATTAATGATTTGTCCCTTGCTCCCAAAATCGATACGACTCTATTTCCGTTATTATGATGAGCTTGAGCTATTGGATGCAAAGGAGCGATTCCTACTCCTCCGCCAACGCATAAAACGATTCCGTCATATTTTTCAATATGAGTAGGCTGTCCCAACGGACCTATGACATCCATTATCTCATCTCCGACTTGCAACTCCATAAGTTTAGCCGTCGAATATCCGACATCTTGAGTTACTATCATAATAGTTCCATCGTTTGTATCGGCGTCCGCTATTGTAAGAGGAATTCTCTCTCCGACTTCGTCTAATCTAAAAATGATAAAATTTCCCGCTTTACGATGTTTCGCTATATCTGGAGCGACAACTTTCATCATAAAAACTTTTTCCGACCATTGTTCTCTTTCTACTATTTTATAACCCATAAAAAACCTCCGTTTGATTTTAAAACTGATTATTAATTATTTTCAGAAGAAACCGCTTCCGTATTATTTGCTTCGTTATTATTTGAATTTTCAATTTCTTCGTTTTCGTTTGATTCTTCGGCTTTAATCAAATCGGAATGTTTAGGAATCTTCACTCCGAGTCTTTCAATCAACCTTGCCTTTTTGCCGACTTTATTTCTCAAATAATATAATTTTGCCCTTCTGACTTTAGCCTTACGAACAATATCCACATGGTCTATTCTTGGAGAGTTGATTAAAAATATTCTTTCCACTCCGACTCCGTAGGATATTTTGCGAACTATAAAACTTTTGCTTATGCCTTTTCCGCGAATTGAAATAACGACTCCCTCGAAAGCCTGCAATCTTTCCCTGTCGCCTTCGATAATCTTTACCCAAACTTTTACCGTATCGCCAATTTCAAAAGGTAAAATCGCTTCTTTTTTGTATTTTGTTTCAACCAATCTAATTTTCTGTTCCATGTTTATATTCTCCCGTTTATTAAAACTTTAAATATTCTAAATTCTTATTTTTATATTATCGGGTTATTATAACATAGTATATGAATTTTATCAAGTAAATTTAATAAAATAGAAAGTATTAATTTTTAAAATATATTATGAAAATCGTTTGAATATAGACATTTATCGCTCATAATTAGTTAATTATAGTTATTGACAATTTAATCTCAATATTGTAAATTTTGACAAGAAATAAAATTTTGATAAAAGCCGTCTTTTTTAACTATACTTATATAGTATAAACTAAAAGATTCAGGTTTTATAAAACCGAGTAATTTTTATTAAAAACAATGGAGGCGATATGGCTAATAAAGGAAGAGTGATAATCGATAGAGAAGAATGCAAAGGTTGTTCAAACTGCGTTTCGGTTTGTCCCACTAAAATATTATATTTGGATAAAGACAATATGAATTCTTGGGGATATTATCCGGCGTCTGTTACCGATATGGAAAAATGTATCGGTTGCGCCAATTGCGCTATGATGTGTCCCGATTTATGCATAACCGTTGAAAGATTGGATAGAGATAAATAATAAAAGAAAGGAGAAAATAATATGGCTAAAAAATTAATGAAAGGAAACGAAGCGATGGCTACCGCGGCGATAGCTGCGGGATGCAGATGTTTTTTCGGTTATCCTATAACTCCTCAAAACGAGATACCCGAATTTATGTCTAAAGCTATGTTTGAATCGGGAGGTTATTTCGTTCAAGCGGAGAGCGAACTTGCGGCGATTAATATGGTTTACGGAGCGGGCGGAGCGGGAGCGAGAGCCATGACTTCTTCCTCTTCTCCTGGAATAGCTTTGAAACAGGAAGGAATTTCTTATCTTGCGGGAGCTGAAATTCCAGCGGTTATACTTAATGTTATGCGAGGCGGACCTGGACTCGGAGGAATACAGCCTTCGCAAAGCGATTACAATATGATGACTAAAGGCGGCGGAGACGGCGATTATAACTGCCCCGTGCTTGCTCCTTCAAATTTGCAAGAAGCGAGCGATATGGTTATGGAAGCTTTCGATTTGGCGGATTATTATAGAACTCCCGTTTATGTCGCGGCGGACGGTTTTATCGGGCAGATGATGGAGCCTGTAGAAATAATTTATAAACCAAAATATGAAGCGAAAGAAAAAACTTGGGCTACAAACGGAACGCGAGGAAAGAGAGAAAAAAATATAATCAATTCTTTATATTTGGACGCGGAATTATTGTATAAACATAATTTGCATTTGCAAGAAAAATATAAAGAGATTAAAGAAAAAGAAGCGAGAGCGGAAAAATATTTTACCGAAGACGCCGATATTATATTGGTTTCTTACGGAACGATGTCGAGAGTTTGCAGAAGCGTTGTAGACAATTTAAGAAAAGAAAATAAAAAAATCGGAATGATAAGACCGATGACTTTGTGGCCTTTCCCTGAAAAAGAATTTAAGAATAATAATAACTGTAAAATGTATATTAGTATTGAAATGAGTATGGGACAAATGATAGACGATATAAAATT
>CAKVCG010000055.1 GCA_934725525.1 uncultured Brachyspira sp.
GGATTAGACGGCGGATTAAACGGAGGCGAGATAATAGCGAAAGGAACTGTTGAAGAAATTCTTGAAATGAAAAAAGGCTATACTTGGAGATATATAAGTCATTAATAAAAAAGACACCGCTAAAATACGATGCCTTTTTACATTTCTTATCTTATCAATATAAACTTATTTTATTCCCAACTTTGACTGTTTACGCTTGATAACTTTAACTGAATGCTCAAACCATCGCTCGTTATATGAGCAACCTCGCTTGACAAAGCATAACCGCCTTTTAATGTAAATCTAAAATAAAAAGTGCAATTAACTCCATCAACTAACGGCTCTTTATGATACATATTTAAACCTGAGAAATATGTTTTATAATTTGAAGTTTCTCTTATTGCTGCTCCCATCTGAATCCTTCCGCTTGATTTACTAAATTTAATATTTTTCACCGTTGAACCAATATTATTTGACTTAAAATTAGGAGCGCTTGCCGAAAAAGTTTCGCTTGAAAAAGTAAATTGAGCTACATTATTATAAGAAGAATCGTCAACACGAACTGTTTTCATAGAATTAATCATAGCCTCTATTTCAGTTTTGGTTATAACTTTCGCTTTATATAAATTGATTTTTACATTAGCTGTAGCTTCTTTACTCGCATCCGAAGAATCGGCAAACTTAAATGTTATGGTATATTGGTAAGCCGTAGCCTCCGTTAAAGTCGCATTGTTGAATTTGGTTATGCCAGAGCTTGATAAAGTCAATTCTTTAGTAGATTTGGTATAGCTGAAATCGGACGCGTCCAAAGTCAATGGATTCGAGCCGCTATCTACGCTCTGAATTGAAACATCATAATCGGAAGCTCCAGAAACTGAAAAGCCTACCGCTCCCGCAGAGTAAACGCTTGAAGAAGAACTAACAACCGTTATATCGTAAGAATTGTTTGCTTCTTCGCTTACCGATATAGAACCTCCGCCACCTCCTGTTGTGTCTTCATTACTGCAACTTATAGAAAATAGTAATGTTAATGCTAATAATGTGATAAGAAATGTTTTGAAAGAATTGTTGCTTAAAGCGCGTAATTCACGCTTTGCTTTGCTTTGCTTTGCTTTGCTTTGCTTAATGAATTTACAGTATACATGTTTTTACCTCTTTTTTATTAATTATTTTTAATAATAGCATTTTTTCTATTTTTTGACAATAGGTTAAATAAAAAAAATTTGTCATTGAGGGTTTATTTTCTATTCTCATTTGTCATTGAGAGATTTATCGAAGCAATCCAAAATAAAAAAGACACCGCAATCACGCTGTGCCTTTTTACAATTAAATTAAATAAATCTATAAACAAGAATTTTTTACAATAAACTATAAAGCATATCTCCGTAAGTCGGAAGTTTCCAGTATTTTTTAGAAACCGTTTTTTCCAGTTCGTCAATTATAGGACGCATTTCTCTATCCATATAATTCAAAACTTTATCTCTATAGAATTTTGCCGATTTCGACATATCGCCTATTTTTTTGCCTTCCGCAATATAGCCTTCCAATTTTTTAAGTTTATCGGATAAAGATTTTGTTAAATCATTTATTTTATTAATCAAATCTTTTTCAACTTCGTATTTTATTTTTAAGTTTTTCTTTCTTTCGGACACTTTTGAAAGCGCTCCCGCGTATTCGATTGAGTCGGGAATAATATTTTTATTAATCATATCGATTAAAGTCAAAGCTTCGATACTCAAAACTTTAATATATTCTTCCATAACTATTTCGTATCTCGAATTAATTTCTGTTTCGGCAAATACTTTATGTTTTGTCAAAAGCTCTATATTCTTTTTAGATATAAAATAAGGCAAAACTTCTGGCGTTGATTTCAAATTATACAATCCTCTTTTTTCCGCTTCTTTCACCCACTCGTCCGAATAATTGTTTCCGTTATAAATTATCCTTTTATGTTTATTAAAAGTATCTTTAATCAATTCTTCCAAATCTTTTTCAAAATTGGAACTTTTTTCCAAAATATCGGCAAATTGAGATAAAGCTTCCGCAACAACAGTATTTAATATTATATTCGGTCCCGAAATTGACAAACTTGAGCCTACCATTCTGAATTCGAATTTATTTCCCGTAAAAGCCAACGGCGAGGTTCTGTTCCTGTCTGTCAAATCTTTGGTTAGTTTCGCCAAATAATGAACTCCAAATTCCATATCCTCTCTATCTTTAGCTTTATATTTAGAATTTCCGAAAGATTCGAGCATTTCCGTAAGTTCTTCTCCCAAGAAAATCGATATTATAGCGGGAGGCGCTTCGCTCGCTCCGAGTCTATGGTCGTTGCTTGCGCTTGCCGTAGTCACTCTAATCAAATCCTGATATTCGTCAACCGCTTTTATAAACGCGACTAAAAATAATAGAAATTGTTTATTTTTCCAAGGGGTATTTCCCGGCTCAAGCAGATTCATTCCCGTATCGGTAGCCATAGACCAGTTATTATGTTTTCCGCTTCCGTTTACTCCAGAAAAAGGTTTTTCATGCAGAATGCAAGTTAGATTATGTTTTTCGGCGATTACTTTCATTAACTCCATCGTAAGCTGATTTTGGTCTGCCGCAATATTCGTAATTGAAAATTCTGGAGCCAATTCGTATTGTCCTGGGGCGACTTCGTTATGTTCCGTTTTCGCCATTATCCCCAATTTCCAAAGCTCGTTGTCAAGGTCTTTCATAAATTCCAATACTCTCGGCTTTATCGCTCCAAAATAATGGTCTTCAAGTTCCTGTCCTTTAGGAGGACATGCTCCGAATAATGTCCTTTTACAATATCTTAAATCTAATCTCTGTAAATATAATTCCCTATCTATTAAAAAATATTCCTGTTCCGCTCCAACGGTCGTATAAACCCTTTCTACATCGTCATGCCCAAATAATTTAAGTATTCTTTTTGCCTCTTTCTCCAAAACTTCCATAGAACGAAGAAGAGGAGTTTTTTTATCCAAAGCTTCTCCTCCATAAGAACAGAAAACCGTTGGAATACATAAAGTATTATCTTTAATAAAAGCGTAAGAAGTCGGGTCCCAAGCCGTATAGCCTCTCGCCTCGAAAGTCGTTCTCAATCCGCCCGAAGGAAAACTTGAAGCGTCTGGTTCTCCTTGAGCCAATTCCTTACCCGTAAATTCCATACGAATAGAACCATCATCTCCTTGAGTTATGAAGCTCGTATGTTTTTCCGCAGTTATTCCCGTCATAGGCTGAAACCAATGCGTAAAATGAGTGGCGCCTTTTTCTATAGCCCATTCTTTCATGGCATGAGCGACAATATTGGCAAGTTCCAAATCCAATCTCTCCCCGTTTTTTATAGTTTTTACCAATTTTTTATATACATCTTTAGGGAGTTTCTCCCTCATAACATTATCGTTAAAAACCATACTGCCAAAAATTTCAGGCACATTTTTCATTTATTATATCCTCCAATAAAATTTTTATTTTTATTGACAATAATTATAAAATTTCTTAAAGTTAAATCAATATTACTATATATAGTTATTTAAATTTTTTTAAAATGTTTGAAAGATTAATATTATTTATTATACATTTAATACAAATTTTAATTAAAGAATTTATTTTTTATATTTGAATTAATAATTATTTAGTTAATTCCTCAAATTTTTCAATCATATTTTTTTGATAATCTTCGTATTTTTTAGATAATTTATAATCGGGTTCTATAATTGTTTTATCCCTCAAACTTTCTCTAATCTCATCTAAATCAATATTTTCTTTTAATAATAAAATAGCGGAAATTGCAGCTCCCAAAGAAGCTCCGCCCGAAGGAAAAATTTTTATAGGACATTGCCAAATATTCGCTATGATTTTTAATATTTCAATATCTTTTGTTGGACCGCCCGTAACCGATAAATCATATTTTTTTGAAGAATTAAATTTTTTAGAATATTCGGCAATTAAAGATAAAGAACTTAAAACAATTCCTTTATAATCGCAATCAAAATTAGCTTTTTCGTAATATCTTTTTATTTCAAATGATTTACTTATAGGCACGGATTCGTTTTCTTTCTGCCATAACATTAAAGGCAAATTATTTATATTTTCTTTAAGCGAAATTGTTATATCTTTATAATTTTTATCGTAAAGATTCATTATGGAATCCCAAAGCATAGCTCGAAGGATTTTTTATGTTTCCTAATTTATTTTTTAAATCTTTTGAAACCGAATTTAAAAGGTTTTCGTTCCATTCTTTTTTTGAATAATCTATCAAACTCATTCCCGAACCGTTTCCAAAATCAACCGAAACATCGTCTTTAGCCGTTAAAATAGAATCGATAAAAGTATTGAGCAAAAATATTTTATAAGTATTTTCCGACATATTTTTATTATTATCAAAATAATATTTTATAACCGCTCCCGTAAATCTTAAAGACGAATTGGTTAAAATATTAAGCAAAATTATTTTAGTAAAAAATTTAAATATAATATAAATCCTATTGAAAAATAATAATTTTATGCTATATTATTAAAATCAATTTTTAAAAATTTTTTATTAAAAAGGAAATTATTAATTATGAAAACTGATAGAGAAGAATTGGAAGCGCTTTTATATCAAACGAGATTAAGAATAGAAGAAAATCAAAAAGAAGAAATGTTGAGCAGATTAAATAAAGATTTGAAATTTATCGAAGATTTATTTGCCGTTAATGTCGACAATATTCCGCCTCTTTATCATGTAATCGATTTGCCAGAATATTTGAGAGAAGACAAAGAAGGCGAAACTTTAGACAACGAAACTATAATGAATCTTTGCAGAAGCGGAGAATACGGTTATATAGTCGTTCCCGCGGTTCCAGCCGCTTTGGAAAATAGCGAGCATCAGGCAAAAAATAAAAAATAATTAAAAGTCTTAAAGTTTTGAAGTCGTTAAAACAATGAAAGGAAAAACAAAATTTTTTATATTCAATATAGCCGTTTTATATAAAATTTTTGTAAGAATTATTTTAGGATTTATAATCGCTTTTTTTATTTTTGGACTTTTGACAATATTTGTCAGATTCGATAAAATGAAAAGTTCCGCCATGTCAAATTCTACAAAAAATTCCATAGAAGAAGACGAAACGGTAATAACTTCAAAATTAAGATACGCGATTGCGATTAAACCTTTCGTATCTTCGCTTACGGGAAAAACGATTATATTTTCAAGACCGAAACGAGGCGATATAATATTTATGACCGACCCGAGAAGTCCGAGCGAAAATCTTATAAAGAGATTTTTTTATTACGCGGTTTATTTTGCAACTTTTGGCAATGTCAATATTTCTAAAAAAAGATATTTGATAAAAAGAGTTATTGGACTTCCAAACGAAACGATAGAAATAAGAGAGAAAAAAGTTTATATCAACGGAAGCCTTTTGAAAGAATCTTGGGCGAATATAAATAACGATTTTAGAATTTTGGATTCGGGCATTTCGGTGAGAGATAATTTCGGACCTTATATTGTCGGCTATAACGAATATTTTGTTCTTTCGGACAACAGAGATTACGGATACGACAGCAGAGATTTCGGAAGCGTCAATTTTTCTTTTATAAGCGGAAAAGTAATCCATCGTTAATTTGAAATTTTATATAATATAATTTTTGCGGTTTTTTAATTTTGATTTTGGATTTTTAAAATGAAATTTAATATAAAATTTAATTATACTCACACTTTGTATGCAAGTTATCTTTGTTATATAAATCAGGCGCTGGTTAATATATTTCCGACTTTGATTTTTATTTATTTTCAAAGACAATTTGGAATTTCGGTTGAAAAAATAGCTTTTTTGATTTCGTTTAATTTTGCAATTCAAATGTTAATAGATTTTTTGGCTGCTAAATTTGTCGATAAAATCGGATATAGAATTCCAATCGTATTTGCAAATATTTGCGCGGGAATAGGTTTTATATTATTAGGAATTTTGCCGTTTTATATCAATCCTTTCGTTGCAATTTTGATAAGTTATTTTTTAAACGCTATCGGAGGCGGAATGATAGAAGTTTTGGTAAGTCCGATAGTCGAAGCGTTGCCCGAAAAACAAAAAGTAAAGGCAATGAATATACTTCATTCTTTTTACTGTTGGGGATTAATGTTAGTCGTCCTATTTTCAACAGCATATTTTAGAATTTTTGGAATAGAAAATTGGAGATATTTATCTATACTTTGGGCAATCTTGCCGATATTCTGCTCGATTTTATTTATAAAAGTTCCAATAAACACTTTGAAATCGGACGATGGCGAAAATAATTCGGTTTCGTTAAGAAAATTATTATCCGTTCGCATAGTTTTGGCTTTCGTAGTATTAATGATTTGTTCGGGAGCTTCGGAGCATGCAGTAGTTCAATGGGTTTCGTATTTCGCCGAAGTCGGTTTGAATGTAAATAAAAGCGTTGGCGATATTTTCGGAACTTGCATGTTCGCTTTTTTTATGGGAATGGCTAGACTAATTTACGGAATGAAATCGGAAGATATTGATATAAATAAAGGTTTATCTGCGACCGCTATTTTATGCATAATCGGATATATTGTAATCGTAGTCAGTCCTTTCGCGTTTTTATCTTTAATAGGTTGCGCTATTGTGGGGCTTTCGGTTGGAATAATGTGGCCATCCGTTTTCAGTTTGGCTTCAAAAACTTACCCCAAAGGCGGAACTGCTATGTTTGCGATTTTAGCTTTGGCGGGCGATGTGGGATGCTCGATGGGTCCGGGAATTGTCGGAATAGTTTCAAATAATAAAGCGATAATAAATAAATTTTCTTATTTCATTTCAAATAACGATATTACTCAAATCGGATTAAAAGCGGGAATATTTTTCGCAATAATTTTTCCAATGTTGATGTTTATCATTTTATTTGTATTGAGATTAAGAATGAGTAAAAGTAAATAATAAGCTTTAAATTTATGATAAGAGCTTCACAAATGTCGCTCTATTAGGTTTGGCGTCTTTTTATATATTGAATTTTTACTTATATTATAATAATATAAGCACTATGGAAAATGAAATATCAAATGCGAAAAAAACAAATTTTGAAGAATTTAAAGTTTCTTTGTCGAGTATAGATTACGAAGGACCTCTGTCGATTCTTTTCGATATGCTTAAAAGAAGCGAAAAAAATATATACGAAGTTTCTATTTTGGAAATTATAGACCAATTCATAGAATATTTGAAAAAACAGGCGGCTTTGAATCTCAATTATACGGGAGATTTTTTGCTTGTCGCTTCGGAGTTTCATTTATATAAATCGAAAATGTTGCTTCCGCATGATATGGACGAAGATAAATTTACCGACAGATTGAAATTTGAAATTGTCGAACAGATGCTCGAGTTTCAAAGATATAAAATCGTTTCCGAAGAGCTTGATAAATTGCAGGAAATTTCCGATTCGATTTTTGAAAGAAAAGATACGGAAAGAGTAAAATTTTTTCAAAACAATAACGCGGAAGATAACGAAATCGCTTGGAAAGATATTAAACTTTACGATTTGGTATATTCTTTTGCGAAAATTCAATTTGTCTCCGAAACGGATTTGGCGGTTTTATCGGGAATGGCTAATTTCCATATCGACAACGCTATAGATATGGTAAGAATAAAACTTTCGGAAAATAAAATATTCCCTTTCGTTATGCTTTTCAAAGACGGAGTGACAAAAAGAGAATTGGTTACTTTCTTTTTGGCTCTTTTGGAAATGGTTAAAGAAAAAGAAATTCTATTAAAGCAGGAAACAAAATTTAAAGAAATTTATGTTTTTAAGAGAGAAGAAAATTCTATCGCGGGTAAAATTGAAGAAATGATGGAAAATAATAATTAAATACGGATTATAAAATGAATGATAATATAAAAGGAGTATTGCATAAAAAAAATATTTCTTTGAAAAAATTTAATAATTTTAGAATAAACGCAAAGACTTTAAATTTCTATATTCCAGAAACTATAAACGGATTTATAGATTTGATTAAATATTTTGAAGAAAGTCAAAAAAAATATTTCGTTTTGGGTGGCGGAAGCAATATATTATTTGTAGACGAAATCGTAGAAACTCCAATAATATTCACGGGATTTTTCAGCAGAATAGAAAATTATTCGGACGGAATTTTGGGATATTCTGGCGCTAAAGTTATCGATTTGGTTAAATGTGCTTATAAAAATTATTTAGGCGGTTTGGAATTTTTATTCGGTTTGCCCGGAACTATTGGCGGAGCAGCTTATATGAACGCGAGATGCTACGAAAATTCTATTTCAGAATTTATTGAAAGCGTGGGAATAATAGACGAGAATTTTGAATATAATCATATTGGAATCGAAGATTGCGATTATCATTATAAAAAAAGCGTTTTTCAAAATAAAAAATATATTATTATAGATGTGAAATTCAAATTGAATAAACGAGACAAAAAATCTATAAAATCCGAAATGAATAAATATTTGAAAGACAGAAATAAAAAAAATCAATTTAAATATCCTTCGGCGGGAAGCGTATTTTTAAACAATTATGAAAAGAATATGATTGCGGGGAAAATTATCGATTCCATAAATATGCGGGGAGTAAAAATCGGTGGAGCTATGGTTTCTCCATATCATGCTAATTTTATCGTAAATTATAAGAACGCAACTGGAAGAGATATTTTTTTATTAATGAAAAAAGTTAAAGAAGAAGTTTATAATCAAAAAGGAATTATCTTAAAACCAGAAATAAAAATAATAAGCAATGAAAACGAAGAACTATAAAATTAATTATAATCAAAAACATTTGGAAAATATCGATAAAGCGATTGAAAAAGCGAAAAACCTTTACGATAATTGTATTTGCTGCGGACATTTATGCAAAGTAAATAGAAATCAAAATAAAATCGGAAGATGCAAAATTTTTGAAGATAATAATCATATAAAAGTCGCCTCTCGGACTCTGCATTTTGGAGAAGAACCGATGCTTGTCGGAAAAAACGGAAGCGGAACAATATTTTTTTCAAACTGCAATTTGAACTGCGTATTCTGTCAAAATTATCAAATAAGTTCTAACGGAATCGGAGAGATAATTGACATCGAAACTTTAGCTTTATATTTTTTGGAACTCGAAAAACAAGGAGCGAATAATATAAATCTTGTAAGCGCAAGCCATGTCATTTACCCGATATTGAAAGCTTTAAAAATTGCCTCGAATAAAGGATTCAATCTGCCTATAGTTTTTAATACCAACGGGTTCGACACCGAAGAATTGCTCGATTGTTTGGACGGAATAGTCGACATTTATTTACCCGATTTAAAATATTTATTTGACGACAAAGCTATTAAATATTCGAGAGCGGAAAATTATTTTGCAGTCGCGATTAAAGCGATAGAAATAATGAAAAATCAAGCCGGCGATTTAATAGTTGACGATAACAAAATTGCAAAAAGCGGAATAATCATAAGACATTTAATTTTGCCAAATAATCAATCGGATTCTTACGATATATTGATTGAATTGAAAGAAAGAGGATTTTTGAAGTCGACAATTTCGCTTATGTCTCAATATAATCCAGAATTTAAAGCGAAAAATTTTGAAGAAATAAATAGAAAATTATATTTTAAAGAATATAACGATTTGGTTAATTACGCTTTAGATTTGGGATTTGAAAATATTTTAACGCAAGAAATTGAAAGCTCGGAAACTTATTTGCCCGATTTTATGAGGGAAATTCCTTTTCAATTTTGAATGTATAAAAAACAGTAAAAAAACGTTTGACTTTAAATAAAAATATAATATAATACATTCTTAAATATTAATTATATCGCGGGGTGGAGCAGTTGGTAGCTCGTTGGGCTCATAACCCAAAGGTCATAGGTTCAAGTCCTGTCCCCGCTAATACGGCGGCGTGGCTCAGGTGGTTAGAGCATGCGGCTCATATCCGCAGTGTCAGAGGTTCAAGTCCTCTCGCCGCTAATCATTTTATAAAAAAGGAAGGTGAGTTAATTTGGTTCGAGTATTTGCTAACGAAGGAGAGCCTGTAGACAGCGTTATTAAAAGATTTCGTAGAGCATGCGAAAACGAAGCTATCTTGCAGGAATTAAAAGAAAAACAATTCTACAAAAAGCCGTCTCTTGAAAAAAAACTTCAAAGAGAAAAAGCGCTTAAAAGAATGAAAAGAAAAATGAAAAAAGAACGCAGATTAGGTTTATTATAATCTAATCGGTCTACTCTTGAAAATATTTATTTTTTATTGTATAATTTTTACAATTTTAAAATATAAATATTTTAGAAAAAAGACTATTAATAATTTTTAATATTTTAAGGAGAAAAAATTATGGCAGCAAAACAGCTATTATTTGACGAAGAAGCAAGACGCGCTCTAATGCGAGGAGTCGATTCCTTGGCTAACGCGGTAAAAGTAACTTTAGGACCAAGGGGACGAAATGTGGTAATAGATAAAAAATTCGGTCCTCCGACAATAATAAACGACGGCGTTACAATTGCTAAAGAAATAGAATTAGAAGACCCGTTTGAAAATATGGGCGCTCAAATAGTTAAAGAAGTCGCCACTAAAACAAACGATGTCGCTGGAGACGGAACTACTACCGCTACGGTTTTGGCTCAAGCCATGGTAAAAGAAGGGCTTAAAAATGTAACGAGCGGCGCAAATCCTATGCTCATCAAAAGAGGAATTGAAAAAGCGGTTAATGAAATAGTCGCTCATATAAAGTCGGAAGCGAAACAAATTAAAGGCAAAGAAGAGATTGCTCAAGTTGCGACAATTTCCGCTAATAACGATAATGAAATAGGCGAGCT
>CAKVCG010000056.1 GCA_934725525.1 uncultured Brachyspira sp.
ATACAATACAATACAATACAATACAATACAATACAATACAATACAATACAATACAAGCCATTATTATAATTTTTGGCAATTTTTTCATTGCAAAACTAAAGAATTATTTGAAACATTTAAACGCTTTCTTTGGCGTTCACAAAAATTAACTTTTAAGGAGATAACTCTATGAAATCTAAAAACAAAAATTTATTTCTAAAAATTCATATTCCGTTTGTGATTATTATTTCTATTGCTCTAATAGTTTTACAAATTTTAGGCTCTAAAAATAGAGTTGGTTATTTGACGGAATTTAATTTAAATATTGAAAAAACTTTGGAATTAAATAATTCAACTAATTTTACCATTGATGGCGGATTAGAAGAAAGCATAAAAAATTATTTACTTACCAATGAAAATATAACTAATTATGTCTATCATTTTAGAATTAGATATTATGATAAAATTTTTAGGAATAATGATATTTACGGCGTTTATGTCGATTTATCAAACTTGCCCGATTATATGGAAAATGCAGAAATGGAAGAGAACGGAAGTCCTTATGGGAATTTTATTTCTGACAAAAAAGAGATTAATGAAGAGAAAATTGATAATGTTAGTTATATTTTGAAATTAAAAATTCAATTTATTATAATTATTATAGCTATAATATTGGCTATATTATGTTTGTATATTGCAATATGTTTTTTAATTAAGAATATTAGTAAAATTTTTAAATTTGTTAAAGATATAAATAAATATCTATGCTTAATTATCTTAATAATAATATTCTTGGCTGTTTTATCAATATATAATTTTTACTATTTGCATAGCGATAAAATTAACAATCTCATACTTACTTTATTTTGTATAGTTTCGTTAATTTATTTATTCTATTTATATACATTTATAAAATATTTATATAAAAATAAATTTTTTGAATTAAATAAGTATGAAATTATATCAGTATTAGTATTTATTGCTATTAATTTATTTATAATATTTTATTATGTAATTAATCAAAGAGAAATATTAGTTTATGATTCTTTAGGTTATTGGCTAAGTATAACAAATTTAAAAATATATAACGAATATTTGAAAAATATTTTATGGAATTTAGATTATGATACATTTTTTACTATACCTGCGACAATATTATCAAATATATTCGGACATAGCAGATTATCCGTCACTCTTATAATATTTTTTCTTTATTATCTTCCAACTACATTGATTGCGGCATATACGATAAGATATATAGCAAACAAAATTAATATAAAAGCGCCTTCGTTTATTTTAACTTTAGCGGCTTATTTTATGCTTCCTTTATTTTCTTGGAATTTATTACATTTTATGCATATGTATGGAGCATTCTTTTTTGCTTATATGACTATAATGGCATATTTGAAATTAAAAGAAAATAGAGATTTTAAATTTTTATTAATTATAATTCCGCTTTCTTTATTATATATGTTTTTATGGAAAAGATGGACATTATATACTGCTATTCCTATAGTTTTATATATAAGTATTGATACTTTAATAAGAACTGTAAAACAAAAGGATATAAAATTATTATTTAATTTAATATTCATGGGAATAATAGGAATTTCATTTATATTAATTTTCTTATATCCAAGAATAATTAGAATTATTGCGGAAAATTATTCCGTATCCTATAGCGCTTATAGTAGAGATTTAAAAACAAGTATAAAATTAATAATAAATAATTTTGGTTATGTTTCAATAATAATAATTTTACTTTCTCTTTTATTTAGAAAAATTAGAAGTATAACTATAATTCTAACTTTATTTATATTAATTAATATTTATTTGTTTTTAAGAGTGCAATTGCCAGGTAGACATCAGTCTATGACTTTTACTCATTTTATATTTGTTATATTTTCAATATTTTTATCATTTATATATATGATTTTAAATAACAATAAATTATTTTCAAATTTATTATGTGATAAAATTGCTTCGATGAATAGAAATTTGCTGTCGAATTTTATATTCATAATCCCATTAATAATATTTATGTTCTCTTATACTCAATCTTATAATAAATTAATTCCTAATCATAATTTAGCCCCAAAAGTAGGTAATTATTTTTATGACACTATAGAAATATATAATGAACTGCCTACGGATGGACTAATTTATTATGCAAACTGCGGGTCACAATATGGAGCTGAAATTTCTGCATTAAACACACTCTATTTTCAATTTAAGGATTATATTAAAGATTTGCCTAAAAAATCTTTTAGGTATGAAACCTCTCATATTGACTTTAGAGATGGCTTAAGATATGGCATTTTTTCTTGCGATTATTTCTTTGCTTCGACTACTCCGCATAGTTGTGAGCTTAATCAACAAGTTACTTATTATCCTATTAGAGTTTTTAACGAAGGATTAAATATTAGTAAAGCTTTTGAACTTGAAAAAGAATTCAAATACGGAAATTATATTAACAGATTATATAAAAGAATAAGGAAAAATACCAAAGATGAAATATACGAATATGTAAATTATTTTAATGATTATTATACAAATAATAAAATGTTTCCTAAAGCTGAAGATATAGAAAATATTTTAGAAAAGTATTACTAATTTTATGGAGTTTTGCTAAATGAAAAAAGTTAGTTTTATTATACCCTGCTATAACGAAGAAGAATCTTTACCAATCTTATATCAAAGATTAAATAATGTTGCAAATCAATTAAATAATTATAAATGCGAGTTTATTTTTATCAATGACGGAAGTAAAGATAAAACCGAAGAGATTATTGAAAACTTAAATAAAAATGACAATCGAGTAAAATTATTTTCATTCTCAAGAAACTTCGGACATCAAGCTGCCGTTAGTTGCGGAATACATAACTGCGAAAGCGATATTGCAATTATTATTGATGCCGATTTACAAGACCCACCTGAAATTATTCCCGATATGATTAAAGAATACGAAAAAAACAAATGCCCGATTATTTATGGAAAAAGAATATCGAGAGAAGGCGAGAGTTTATTTAAAAAATTAACCGCTTCAATATTTTATCGTTTGATTAATTTGCTTTCGGAAGTTCAATTTCCCGTAGACACGGGCGATTTTAGATTGATAGATAAAACAGTAATTGAGGCTTATAAAAGTTTTAGCGAAAATCCAAAATATATAAGAGGTTTGATAAGTTGGATGGGATTTGAGCAGAAAGCATTTGAATATAAAAGAGAATCGAGGATTGCGGGAACTACAAAATATACTTTAAAAAAAATGTTGAGATTGGCATTAACGGGAATATTATCATTTTCAGTAAAGCCTTTGAGAATATCTTTATATTTTGGAATAATATCAATTTTGATAGCCGTAATTTTTTCATTAAGAGTATTTTATTTATATTTATTTTCTTCTGCAGAATTAGTTAGAGGTTGGGCGTCTACTATAATAATAATTTTATTTATGGGAGGCGTTCAATTAATATCGTTATCCGTAATAAGCGAATATTTGGCTAATTTATTTAACGAAGTAAAGAAGCGCCCTGAATATATTATTATAAAGAAAATAATTAATTAAGGAAAATTAAAAAAGAAAAATTAAAATTGATAAATTATTTACTATATTTGTTTAATAGTCAATGTATTACATAAACTATTAATTTAACTTTACGCTATATAATCTGTTTATAATTTTATAAAATCTATACTTGAATTTTTATATTATTTATATACAATTATAAAACATGGAAATAAACGATTCAACAAGAAGCGCATTGATTAGAAAAGGCAACGAGCTATTTAATCAAAAAGATATTGACGGAGCTTATCGATGCTATATAACGGCTTCGTATTTCGGAGGAATAGAAAAAATAGCGGACTATTATAATTTTGATAAAAAAAATCCAATAAAAGCGATGCAATTATATAAATTTATTTTAAAAGAAGATTCCAATTTGGGCGGAAATATCAGAGCTAAAAAGAAATTGGATATTCTAGCTCAATCGGTTGTAAAGGTTTTAAGGAAGTGGCTTAAGGAAGACGAAACTTATAATAATTCGGATAAAAAAATAAATTCCGAAATTAAAGATAATAATATAGAAACGGTTTAATAAATAATTTTGCAAAATATTAGGAGTTTTTCTCTAATGAAAAAAATGAAAAATAAAGATATAAAAAAAAAGAATGATAATTTAATTGAAAATGAGCTTTTATTATTATCTTCTAAATTTTCAAAGAACGATACTTTGGTTATAATATTAGCGGCGGGGCATGGAAAAAGAATAAGAAGCTCGACTTCGAAAATGCTTCATACTATATGGGGTGTTCCGAGTATCGAAAGAGTTCGTCTCGCCGTAAACAACGGAATTCCAAAAAGCAATGTTACAATCGTTGTCGGAATAAAGGCTTTAGATGTTGCAAACGCGGTTGGAAAACAGCCCAATACGAATTTTGCCTATCAAGAGTCTCAAATGGGAACGGGGCATGCGGTTAGAATCGGACTCGAAAAAAGCTACTTGAAAAATATAAAATATTGTTATGTATTATATGCCGATTTGGGACTAATAGACGCGAATACAATGAAAGAGTTTAAAGAAGAATTCTTAAAATCAAAATCCGATATGATAGTAATGACGGCTTTATATGACGGACCGAAAGGAAGCAATTATTACGGAAGAATTTTAAGAAGCAGAGGGTTAACTTCAGAAGGCAAGCCGAGTAAATATAAGCTTAAATCTCAAGGTAATGTCGTTGGTGTTATAGAATATAAAGATATACTTTCTATGAATGACGAAGATAAGCTTTATAAAACTTATAAGGATGAAAAATTTTCTTTTCATAAAGATGAACTTCTTGAGAGTTTTAAAGAATATATAGTCGGAGTATATGGTTTTAAAATGGAAGCTTTGCTTAAATTAATAGGCGAATTAAAATCTAATAATATTCAAAAAGAATTTTATATAACCGATTTAATAGAGATATTTGTTAATAATGATTTGTCAGTTTCAACATTTATGCCTAAAGACAATAAAGTAGTTTTGGGATTTAACGATAAAACCGTTCTTAAAGAAATGGAATCTATTGCAAAATCGAAAGTATATAATAAATTAAAAAATATAATCACAATATGCGATTCGGAAGATTTTTTTATAGACGATACGGTCGTTGAAGAAATTTTAGAAATAGATAAAGACGAAAAACCTTTGGATATTTATATTGGAAAAGGCGCTTATATAGGAAAAGGCGTAAAAATTAATTACGGCGTTTTTATAGGAAACGGAGCGAGACTCGAAGGAAATATTCAACTTGGCGAAAATACTTTTATTGGCGATAATGTTTTGCTTTCATGTTTGGAAAAACAGAAACTTATTTTAGAAAAAAATGTTAAAATATATTCTGGAAATCAAATCAGAGGAAATGTGTTTATCGGCGAAGAAACTATTTTGGAGAGAGGCGTAAACATAACTGGAAGCGACAATCATCCTACGAAAATAGGGCAAAATGTTCTTATAAAAGGCGTGAGTTATTTATACGGTTCGATAATCGACAGCAACGCATATATCGAGCATTGCATATTTTATTATTCTCATATAAAAGCGCTTGAAGACGATAAAGGAAATATAATCAAATGCAGATTTATAAGACCAAAAGAAGAAGGAATCGAATCCGTTATTAAAATAGAAGATGGAAAAAAGAAATCAAAAAATAAAGCTAAAAAGAAAAAATAATATATTAGTAAAAATATTTATAATTTTATTTTCGTTATTTTTGGCGTTAAACGGACAATACGAAAAAGATATAAAAAAAGATGCTCCGCCTTTGTCGAAAGAATATATAAGACTGAGCGGTTTTGAATCTATATCGACTTGGGCTGTCGCTTCGTTAAATAAAGAAACTTATATAAGCGAAATTTTTGCCGATTCCAAAGATAATATTCATTTCGTTTATTACGATAATATTTTAAAAACTCCCGTTTATGTTAATGGAAAAGACGGAAAATTTAATAGAACTATTATCGATAAAAATAGAGAAATTGGAAGTTTGGTAAGTTTGGCTACAAATTCCGAAAACATTCATATTTCTTACTTAAAAAATAATAAAATTTGGCTTGCAAATAATAATTCGGGCTATTTCAATAATTATCCGATGGATTTGAATGAAAATCAAAAAATAGTCGATTTGAAATTGGTTGTTTCCGCTTTCAATTCGCCGATTCTTTTTTTTATAGACAATAAAGGAATTTTATATGTTTCGAGATTCTATAGAGATAATTTTTTTTCGGACTTGATTTATACGAATAAAATAGTAGGCAATATTTATCCAGTCGCCGAAAAAGACGGTTATGCCGTTTATATAAAAGAATATCAAACGGACAATATTTTTTACGCTTCGAGAAAAACAAATACGGCTTTTAGATTTTTCGATAATAATTCGATTGTGACGAACGCGAATTTATATTCCGTTAATTACGAATCTCATAATAGATTTAGCGTGATTTACACTTCAAAAGAAAATCAAAATGCAATCGATTATAGAAAATTTTATGACGGAGTTTTTACCGAAGGAAACATAATAACGGAAGACGAAAATATAATCGCTCTGTATTCCGCTTTGGATTACGCGGCGCAAAATGTAATTTTTTATACGAAAGAAAACGGTTATAAATATATATATATGGACGAGCAGATTATAGATTTATCAACGCTTGGAACGAGCAAGGGAGATATTAAAATTGCGTCGGCAAGGTATCCTTATTTTTATGTCGTTTATTATAACGATTTATTTAAAGAATTGAGAATAACTAAACTAAATATTAGCGATATTGAAAAATATAAAAGAAGTCGATAATTAATTTATAGTTTTAAATAATAATTGTAGAAAATTAATAAGAGAGGAATTTTTATGAGCGAAGAATTGAAAGTGTCTTATTTTGAAAAAAATCCGAGAGTTTGTCCCGTATGCGAAACGGAATTTTATCATGAAATGCTTCTTACTGGAGGCGGAAGATTAATAGCGGGAGAACTTAGAAACGATTTGCGAAGAACTTATGAAAAAAGCAAAAAATACGGAGCGGTTTATCCTTTAATATATGTAGTCACAGTTTGCCCGAGTTGTTTATACGCTTCTTTTAGCGAGGACTTTTCGCTTATTAATAAAAAATCCGTTGACGATATTTTGAATACTAAAGACGAAAGAAGAAAATATATGGAAGAATTTTTTGGGCTTAATGTTAATTTTGAAGCGAATAGAGATTTATATTCTGGAGCGGCGAGTTATTTTTTGGCTTTGGACGGATATTTATATCATGATAAGGAATTAGCGCCGACATTGAAAAAAGCTTTATGTTCTTTAAGATTAAGTTGGGTTTTGGAAGATTTATCGAAAGAAGCGCCGAACGAAAATTACGATAGACTGATTCCGTTTTTTCAATATAAAGCGAGCGAATTATACGCCGAAGCGATAGAATGCATGCAAAACGGAAAAGAAAGTTTCGATAAAATAAAATCTTTCGGACCAGATATAGACAATAATTTTGGATACGAAGGAATGCTTTATATGGGAGCTTTACTCGGTTTTGACGCTTCAAAATTTATTCCCGACCCGACCGTGAGAGCTAATACTTTGGTTCAGGCAAAAAGAAAAATAAGTAAAGTATTCGGCTCGGGCAAAAGCAGTAAATCGAAACCTTCCGCATTGCTTGAAAAGATTAAAGAATTGCATTCGAGCATAACAGAAGAATTGAACGAATTAAACGAAGCTTACGGAATGAACTTGAATTAAAACTATTTTTATTTTAAAATATTAAAATGAAAAAGTTAAATTATTATCTTCTCTCCGAATTTCTTACTCTATTTTTCGGCTCTTTATTTCTATTTGTGGTTTTGGTGACCATTGCCGATTTAAGCAGTAAATTATCCTATTATACGGAACATGCAGAATATATGAATTATTTTATAACTTATCATGTAGCGAGAATTCCGCATAATATGTATTATATATTTCCCGTGTCTCTTATGTTTTCTTCGACTTATGTTTTGGGAACATTCGTAAAAAATAAAGAAATGCTTGCCGTTCAGAATTCGGGCATAAGTTTGTTTAAATTTTCTTCTCCCGTTTTTATAATAGTAATAATTTTATGTTTATTGCTCGTTCTTTTTTGGCAGTTTGTGGCGGCTCCATCGAATAAAATTTCATTCGAGGCGGACGATAAAGGAAGAGGACGAACCGCAAGCGACGCCAGCGGAACTTGGAATGTTTTTGGCGGAAACGGATATGTTTATTTTATAGACAATTATTCTTATAGCAGGGAATATATGACTAACGCTATAATAATAAGATTAAAAGAAGAGGGCGGAATAGAAATGAGATTATCCTCTCCTTATATACAATGGGACGAAAACGATAGAAAATGGTATGCCGAAAGCGGAATATTGGCAAGATTTGACGAGAATAACAATATAACCGTTGAAGAAGTCAAACATTATCCTCTTGATGTATTGGAGCGTCCCGAACATTTTGAACAGAGACCGATTTTGGACACAATGAGTTTAACCGAAGAAATGAGATTGATTAAACTTCGTAAAGAGGTTCATATGAGCACTGCGCTTTTGGAAACCGATTTGCATTATAGAATTTCTTATTGTTTTTCGGGCTTTATTATCGTTCTTCTTGCCTCGTTATTTTCAAAATTCTCGACTCACAGCGTTTTGGTAGTAAGTTTGGTAATGGTTATAGTAGTCGCTTTGCTTTATTATTCCGTTCTTATGATATTTCGCTCGATGGGAGACGGAGGAGCTATAAATCCTTTAGTCGCAGCTTGGATGCCGAATATTATATTCGCTTTTCTTTGTTTACTTGCTTTTAAGAAGTTTTATTAATTTTTAAAATTGTATCATATAAATAGTTGCTATTTTATAATAAATTTGATATTATAAAATTATAATAAAAAATAAAATTTGTGGGGGGATCCTTATGAAAAGGATAAGAGTTATACAATATGGTTGTGGTAAGATGGCAAGCTATATTATACGCTATTTACATGAAAATGGAGCGGATATAGTTGGCGCAATTGATGTCAATCCAGATGTGGTTGGCAAAGATGTTGGAGATTTTGCCAATCTTGGATTAAAGACAGGTGTTCTTATATCCAAAGATGCAGACAAAGTGCTTGACGAATGTGATGCAGATATAGCGATTGTTACATTGTTCAGTTTCGTAGGCGATATATACGACTGTGTTGAAAAATGTGTTAAACGCGGTATTAATGTAATAACCACATGCGAAGAAGCTATTTATCCATGGACTACTGCTGCTGAACTAACCAATAAATTAGACGCTCTCGCTAAAGAAAACAATTGCACGGTAACGGGAAGTGGGATGCAGGATATTTTCTGGATTAATATGGTAGCTCTTGCAGTGGCTGGTTGCCATAAAGTTGAAAAAATTAAGGGGGCATTTAGCTACAATGTGGACGAATATGGTATAGCGCTTGCAAAAGCTCATGGTTGCGACCTTACCAAAGATGAGTTTGAAAAAACGCTTGCGCATCCTACGGAGATTGTGCCATCTTATGCATGGAATTCAGCGGAGGCAATCTGCAACAAACTAGGATTAACTATTAAGTCTATTCAACAAAAGAATGTCCCATATATTATAGATAAAGATTTACCGAGCGAAACTCTGGGTAAGACAATCAAAGCAGGAAGATGTATAGGTATGTCAGCGGTTGTAACAATTGAAACTTATCAAGGTATTATTGTTGAGGAAGAAACGATTGGAAAAGTTTATGGTAAGGACGATGGCGATATGTGTGATTGGCATATTATAGGAGAACCAAATGTAGAATATCATGTAGTTAAGCCAGCTACGGTTGAGCATACTTGTGCAACGATTGTTAATCGTATTCCTTCCATTTTGAAAGCTCCTGCAGGATATGTGACAGCAGATGAACTTGAGGAAATTTCCTATCTCACTTATCCTATGCACTATGAACTTTGATTTATAATATTAACCATAGTCATATTCTAAAATCTATGACTATGGTTATATGTTTTAATGATTAGTAAACTATATTAAAAATTTTTTAGATAATTTTTTATTTTTTCAAAAGCTACTTTATCTATTTCGTTAAAATCGTTTTCTCTAACTATTTTAGAATAAATTTTCTCCACTTTATCGTAGTTTTCATTTTTTGATAATTTAGCCGAGATTAAACCTATTATACAATGAGTATTAAGTCCAGAACAATTTGGATTATAATCAAACGGATTTTTATTATATAGATTATCGATAGATTTTATATTTGAATATTGTTCGATATAATTTAATCCGTATTTATAAATTAAATTTAATGTAGCATTGACTAATTTATCAATATCTTTTAAGCTATAAATTTTAAATCTATCTTTTTGATTATATTGCATTTTCTAGCAAGTATCTTCGTTATATTTATTTTTAAAATATTTTTCAAGAAACAAAAGATTTATAAAAGCCGTATAATTCAAATCGTAATCGTTTATTTTGCATATATTATGAATTTGATTTATTTTAATTGTAGCAAACGGGAATAAGTGAATTTCATCTTGCCAATAATTATAAGTAAAATCGAAAGCGCAAATATATTCTTTTTCGAATTTTTTAATTGCAAAATCTTTTTTGACTATTTTAAATTGATTTTCTTTTGCAAATTTATCAAGCCCTAATAAAATATTATTTTTTACTTCGATTAATTTCATAAAT
>CAKVCG010000057.1 GCA_934725525.1 uncultured Brachyspira sp.
GAAGTCGATAGCGCTTATGGAGGACAGGGGATTGCTAAAAAACTTGTAGAGAGTGTTATACAAAACGCTAATATACGGAATAAGAAATTAGAGGCGACTTGTTCGTATGCTAAAAAATTAATAGAAAAAATATGAGAAATAAGAAAAGTTAATAAAATAAAAAAAAAATTATTTTTGATATAATAAATATAAATTATAATAGTTATACGATTATAACCGCTCATAAATTATAAATAAAAATAGGAGATTAAACATGAAAAAATGGTATAACGAAGAATACGAATTTGAAATTGAAGTTAAGGGATTTTTACGAGGAGATAAAACCGAAGGATATTGTAGAAACGGAGAGGAGATAGGCGATAAATATAAATGCTCTTACGGTTGTCCTGTTAATTCTGAAGGACAAGGCATTTGCTCAAAAGTAATGATGATTATGTTTCCTGCTATGGAAGCCGTGCGAAGCGGAGGAGATTTGGAGAATATCGGCGGAGATGGAAAATATAGCAAAGATATTGTATGTCCTGACGGTTGCGTTATTTTTAGGCTTATAGCAAAGAAAACGGGAAATGAGAATTTTTTTAAGGGAAAATTTTTAGATTGATTAAAATTTATAGAGTAAAAACAATGAGCAGATACAAAGATTTATGGATTTACATCGATTTAATTTTTAAACGAACGAATAAAGAAAAAATAGAATTATCTTTTAATCAAATAAAAGACGCGACAGGTTTTGAGATTGACCATTCTTTTTTGACTTACAAAAAAGAACTTTTGAATTACGGTTATGAAGTTGAAAAAATAAAATTGAAAGATAAAAAAATTATATTTTCAAAATTAAATAACGATAAATAATTTTAGATAAGGATATTATAAAATGAATTTGTTTGTTATAATTATTGAAACGATTATATTTATAGGAATTTTTACGGCGTTGGTTATAATTCCAGCTATAAAAAATCCAGCGGGTGGAATTCATAATTACCCGCCTGAAATTCAAGAAGAATATTTTAAAACGCATAAAAGAATTGAAACATCGCGTTTAAGCGCAAGAACTATCATAATAAAAAGTTTTGGAATAATAATTTTCACAGTTATTCTTTCGGCAGGCACTGTTTTTGCGGGAGCGGATAGTTTTTTGGGCGGATTTATTTTTGCTGGCATTTTATTTTTGATAGTCGGAGCTTGGGACACATTTTTTATAGATTGGGTTTTATTTGCAAATTTGAAAATATTTAGACTCGAAGGAACGGAAAATATAGATAAAGAATATTCTCAAAAATGGTTTCATGTAAAAGGAATGATTTTTCCCGGTTCTTTATTTTTAGTAATCATAAGTTCTCTTACGGGTTTGATTGTGACGATTGTAAAATAAAATTTTAGAATAAAAAAATGATTATAAAAGAATACGGAAATAAAAATAAAGAAATTATAATTTTATTGCATGGCGGCGGACTTTCTTGGTGGAATTATACGGACGAAATAGAATTACTTAAAAAAGATTATCGTTTGATTATTCCAATACTTGACGGACATTTTGGAAGCGATAAAAATTTTATTTCGATAGAAGATAACGCGAAAGAAATAATAAATTTTATAGATAATAATTTTAACGGCAAAGTAAAACTAATCTGCGGATTATCTTTGGGAGGACAAATACTGCTCGAAATTATATCTCAAAGAAATTCCGTTTGCGATTATGCCGTTATAGAAAGCGCATTGGTTTATCCTATGAAAAATATTTCTAAAATCGCTGAATTTTTTATTAATAAAACATATAAATTAATTAGTAAGAAATGTTTTTCTAAATTGCAATTTAAAAGTTTAAGAATAAGAAAAGATTTGTTTGAAGTTTATTATAACGATACTTCAAAAATAACGAAAGAAAATTTAATTTCGTTTATAAAAGCGAATTTAAATTACAAAATAAAAGAAAACCTGATAAATAGCAAAGTCAAAACTCTTATTTTAGTTGGAAGTAAAGAAAGACAAATAATAAAAAAGTCGGCGTATAAAATAAAGAGTTCAATTAATTCAAGCGAATTGGAAATATTGGAAGGCTATTATCATGGAGGTATTAGTATAAATTATCCAAAAGAATATGTTGATAGAATAAATAAATTATTTATAAGGATAAATTAAATGAATAAATGGAATGAAATGTATCAAACTGCAAAAAATATTCAAAACGAAAGAAAAATATCTAAATATGTAGAAGCTGGAACTGTCGCAGCCGCGATTCTATCGACAAAGAATAAAATATATACGGGAGTTTGTATAGATACATGATTGGTGGATATAAATAAGGATGGAAATACATGAAAAATAAAAGTTTAATTAATTATTTATGTTTATCGGGAATAATAAGCGTAATATTTTATTTATTGCATGACATAATCGGAGCTATTAATTATCCTAATTATAATTGGTTAAGTCGGGCGGTAAGCGATTTAACGGCTACGAATTCTCCTTCATTTATAATTGCAAACGAATTTCTAACTTTATATAAAGTATTTAATTGTTTATGTTCCGCTTTGCTCTGTATTTTAATTAAAAACGAAAAAATAAAATTTTTGAAATTTGGAATATATTTATTTTCAATAATGAATTATATATCCGCTATTGGTTTTACTTTATTTCCTTTATCAAACGATGGATATGACGGAAGTTTAAAATCTTTTATACATGTTTATATAATTACCGTTTCTGTGGTTATACTTTCGATTTTATCGTTAATATTAATTGCTATTGGCTCTTTAAAAAGAAAATATAATATTTTATCGTATTTCGCTATTCTCTCTCTTCTTTTAATGTTTATAGGAGCAATTGTAAGCGTTAATATCTCAAAAGAATATTTTGGTTTATTTGAAAGATTTAGCGTCTATAGCGCCGTTATATTTACGGGCATTTTAGGTTTATACGGATTTAATAATTTATAGTAATCATAATCTCTCTCGCTTATTTTTTGAATTTGCATTGTTTTTTTGGCATGTGTGCCTTTGGCAAGAGACATGGCAATACAATTCAGAATTTGTTAAATTCCCAGATAACAAGGGATAGTTCCTCTTGTGCGCTTTTTAAGCAAAGGGCTTGCCTACGGCACACAGCATGACCGCCCCTTGTTATCAATTCTCAATTTCGCTTTAGCGTCTGTCTTTTTATCGACTTCAAAATAAATTTAAATCGTCATCGCCGAGCGAGGCGCACAAAGTGAGCGAGCGTGAACGAAGCAATCCAAACTAAAAAAAGAAATCAATTAATTACATTTTCAATAATTCTAATATATAATAATTCTAAACTATTAATAAATTTAATCAAACGGAGGAAATATGCATTTCAAATTTAAAATAATTTTATTATTCTTTTTAATTTATTTTCAAATATTATATTCCAACGATATTTTTCTTTCAAAAAGAAGCGGCGAATATTACGACAATTTTGGAAGAAAACTCACGATAGATAATTTCGGATACGGAATTTTTGAAGAAAAAGGCATTGAGTCGGAAAGTTTCAAAATCGGACAACCTAGAAGCGTAGAAACAAATTATAAATTCACTATAATTTTTGGTGGTAGATATTATGCAAACACTTATTTGTATTTTACAGATAAAAATAATTGCATATTGATAATAAACGGTTATTTAAAATATTATTTTGAAAAGAATTAAATTTATAAGAATTTATATTTTGTCATTGCGAGCGATAGCGTAGCAATATAAACTAAACAAAGCAAAACAGCCTCAATAAATAAAATAATAGAAATTCTTTTTTGACAAATAAAATTATTCTGTTATAATATTCTTATGAAAAGAAATAGAGAAATAAACAAGTTAAATGACTTATTTGTCCGATACTTGCTCGGAAAAATTGGAAACGAAAAAGTGCTTGAAGATATGGTTAACGCGGCTTTAAGCGATTTCAATTTTGAAGAAGTTAAAGATTTGGAAATAATCGACCCTTATAATTTATCCGACAATATTGATTTAAAAGAGTCAATTATAGATATAAAAGCAAAAACTAAAGATAATCAAACGGTAATAATCGAAATTCAACTTTGCGGAAATATTGATTTTTTAAAAAGAATTTTTTATTATGCTTCAAAAAATATCGTAAACGAACTAAAGGAAGGAGAAGATTATAAACTACTCCCAAGAATAATAAGCATCAATTTATTAAATTTTAATTTAGATTTCGGAGACAAAGGACAACCTCACAGATGTTTTAAATTAATCGACACAAAAAACCATAATGTAGATTTGGACTTTATTCAAATGCATATTTTGGAAGTTCAAAGATTTATCGAAATAATTGAAAAATCAACTGCGGACGAATTAAAGAAAAACAAACTTTTAACTTGGATGAAATTTTTCACAAGCAAAAATTTAAAAGCGATAGAAAAAGAACTCAAGGAGGCAAATCCGATTATGACAAAAGTAATTGAAGAGTATAAAAGATTTACTTCTGACGATAAATTAATGCGAGCCTATGACGCACGAGACGCATTTTTATTAGGGCAAAAAATAATGCTTAACAGAGAACGAGAAGAAGGCTTAAAAGAAGGAATTGAAAAAGGAATAAAGAAAGGAAAAATTAAAGGTATAAAAGAAGGTATTGAAAAAGGAAAACTTGCCGAACAAATCTCAATGGCAAAAACAATGAAATCAAAAAATATGGATATTAATCTTATAAGCGAAATTACAGGATTAACCATCGAAGAAATAGAAAAACTATGATACCCGTTATTTTTATTAAATTCAATCCTTACCTTCAATAATCTCAACCTCCTCCTCACCCAAACCATACAACCAATAAACTATTTTATCAATCTCTCCCTCATATTCATAAACATCCCAATTAAAATTTTTATTTTTAATTTTCAAAATTTCATCAACCAAACTCTCAATTTCTTTCAATGTATTTTTATCGACTTCGGAATAAATTAAATAGTCATTGCGAGCCGAAGGCGAAGCAATCCAATTAAAAAATAATTACAAATTTTAGATAAAATTAACCTTTATTCAAGTTCTATATTTAAATCGGTTTTATTATTAGTATCTGACTTTAATTTATTATATTTTATTTTACTTACATAACCTTTAATAATTTTTCCATTTTTATCTTTAGTCTCTATATAATAGTAATATGGTATATTATTTGTTATTGTAATATTAGTTTGATATATAACAGTAGATTTATTATCAGGTTTTATATATATTTCAAATAACTTCTTTTTAGAACAATTATATATATCAAGTAGAATTGACGAGATTATAATATATATAATAAATTTTAATATAGGGTTTTTTGAAGCCCATTTTTTAATTTTATTATCTATTAGAATTTGTAAATCGCTCAAATTTAATCTTTTTTTTATTACATTTTCTTTTATATCAAGTAAATCGCTTTTTAATTCATCCCGAACTTCTTCAATATCATCTTCACTGTATCCATCTAACATATTGTTTAGTTTCATATTATTTATTAATACATCCGTGTTAGTAAATAAAATATTTTCTGACATATTATTATAATAATGAATTCCTTTAAGGTTTTTAAATGTATCGCTAAATTGAGGTAATATTGAATTAATATTATAGGCAGATAAACTTTTTTGTATTTCTTTAATAGAATTATCATTGAGCCTACTATTTTTTAATAATTTATTAATTGAATTAAATTTATTTGATACCGATAAATTTTTTGCATTTCTTTAATAAAATTATTATTATTAATCCTATTGACATTATCAATAAATGAATTATTAAATTTATTCAATACCGATAAATTTTTTTGCATTTCTTTTAATGGTTTAGGCATATCGAAAAGCGCTTTACCAATTCCAAAACCATTATATTTTGAAAAAATATCAATTAATTTTTTAGACATAAAATATTCTCCTTTTTATTTTTATTAATTATTATTTATAACAATTAAAAAAATTTTTGCAATATAAGTGTTATTTTTTTAATTCAAATAATAACGATTTTTTGCAGAGAACTAATTACTAATATAAATCTATAAATCTTAATAACAATGTGGCTTTAGCCCATTGTGTGATAATCTAAATTCAATCCTTACCCTCAATTATCTTTATCTCATTTTCATTCAAATTGTATAATTCATAAACAATTTTATCAATCTCCCCTTCCAACTCTCTCGTATCAATCCCTTTATTCTTCCCTTCAATAACTTTCTCAACCAAATTAACAATTTCCTTTTCTGTCTTTTTATCAACTTCAAAATAAATTTAAATCGTCATTGCCTAGCGAAGCAATCCAAACTAAACGAGACTAGACAATCTATTTTAATTTAAACAACTATTTTTTATTGTCAAAACTAATGTATATAGAGCCGTTATATTTATTTTTTAATATGCTATTGAATTTATCTATCAAATTACTATAATTATTATTAACTTCTTCTTCATTAGAAATTTTATTAAAAAGTATCATATAGATAGTCTTAATAATTATATCTAATGAATTAACATATTCATTATTATTTATGTTATAAAAAATATCTATATAATCGCATAAATTTTCTAATGAACTATCATTAATATTATCATAGTCATTATACAATTCATAAAATATTTTTAGATTGCTATCATTTTTTAACTCTTTAAGAAATTTCTTAAAATTATTATTGTTTAATGTATAGTTTATATTATTAAAATGGCAGGCAAAAATAGAATCTATCATTAAAAATAGCGTTATGCCCGAATAACTTATGAAATTTGATTTCAAATTTAAAAATCTAATAATTACTTCGTCAATACTTTTATAACTTTCTTCTGAACATCTACAATATATAAAAAACATAGTATCAACTTTTTTCTCTAAATAATTATTATTACAATGCTTATAAGCTATATTCGTAAAAGCTGGAATATTTAACTTTTTATTATCTTCTATAATATGGCATTTATTTAATAATGATTTTAATATATCTTTTTTAGCAGCGTCACTTAATGAATTAATTATATTTATTATTTCAAATATAATAGTATATTCCCCAGAGAATGAATACCAAAAGAAATCGCTTTTAGAAAAATATTTTATTAGGAATTCTTTTGCTAATTTATTTTTTACATTTGTTTCTTTAATTAAATTTGAATTAATTATTTTATTTAATATTTTAAATTCGTATTTTTGTGGTTTATCAAGAATTTGTATAATATCGTCAATGTTATCATTACTAAATATATATTTAAATACATCTAAATTAAAAAAATTATCTGTATTTTCATCAAATGAATTAGTTTGAAAATTATAAAATACTTTAGAATAAATAAATCCTAAAAAAATGATATATTTAGGAATATTCATTTTTATAAGGTTATCTATATCTGTTCCTATTTTTGGCATTTCAGTAGTTTTTGTATGATTTATATTTGAGTTAATTTTTTCAGATAATAAAATCATTTTTAAAAATGGGCTATTTATACTATTATGTTGATTTAACACATATCGATTATTAATTATAATAGCTATAACTTCCGAATACAAATCGGCTTCTTCACATTTAGATTTTATTATAAAGTCAACTAATGTATCGGGCGATATATAATATATTTTCTCTAATAAAAATGTCCATCCATATATTGAAGTTCTATTATTTCTATATCCAAAACTGCAAACTTTATTAACCTCTATATATGATTTAGTTGAAAATTGATTATCTTTAATTATATCCAATATTTCATTACTCATATAAAATGATAATCCGCTTTTTTTATAATATGAATCAATTAAATATTTTTCTACTTCCAATAATAATGAAGTTTTATCAGATATAGAGTTAATATCGTCTTTAATTATTTTTTCTATTGATTTATAAATGTCTATATTAGGGCTTATATAGGCAAGAATGCCAGATAAAGATAAATAAGCTACCGCTTTGTTTTCTTTTTTTAGTTCTTTATATTTATCTAATATGTTATTATAGTTTTCATTTAATATTTTTTTTATATTTTCTGAATTAATATCAATATCTCCAATTAAACTTTTAATATAATTATTTGCATTATTTTTACTATCTTTTATAAAATCTTCTAAATTTAATATTTCCTTTGATTTATTAAATACAATATCATCAATATATTCTTTAAGTTCGTTATTTTCATTTATATCAATATAGAAAATACCAAGCGGATAATCTTTCATAACCGAATTTAAACTATTTGTCATTGAATATAATTTTAGAATATTTTGTTTTTTGATTAATAAATATCTATCATGTAATTTTAAATTGTTATCGTTAATAATTCTTAATTTAATGTTTAGATTATTTAATGAAAATAAATTTGATATATTTTTTATTTGAGATATTAAATAATCCTTATTTTCTAATTTTGAAATAATCGTTATATTGCCAGATAGCCTATTTAATAATAGAAATAAATTTTGAGTGCTTTTCATATTGGTATTATTTGGTTGTTCATTATTTACTTCAAAGAAAGGGTCTATAAAAATAGCTTCATCAGATTCTTTTACTAACTCTATTATTTTATCAATACATTCTTTACTTCCTATATTTTCAAACCAATAACTTTCTTCATTGTGTAAATTTCCATTTTTTATGCTATTAGTTTTATTTATATTTCTATCAAAAATATTTCTATAATGTCTATATAAATTCTTTAATTGTAAATTATTGCTTCTATCAAAAGCGTTAATTTTTAAAGGAATATTAGTATTATGCGATGGTAAAGCGGAAAGATTTTTATTTTTCTTGCTTAAAAGGTCGTGAATACTAATTTGTTTTTCTATTATATTTATTATACCATTAAATTCAATTAATTTATAAAAAGTTTCTGTATATATTATATCGCCATCTTTATCAAAAATTTCTAAAGTATGAGCGCTTGGCGGAACTGAAACTACAATATTTTTTTCTATATCGTCTATATCTATTATTCCGTTAAAAATAATTTCACTAGTAGCGGATTCAAGAATTAATTTAGCTTTATAATTAATAAAATTACTATCAAATTTTATATTTATATTTGTATCTTCAATACTAAAATTTACTTCGGCGGGCTGTTTATAAAATATTATATTATCTTTCATTATGTAAAAATATCCTAACGGAATAGAATTTTTATCGAAGAGTGGAGAGGCATATTCTTGCATTATATTAATAATACCGCTAATATCAAAATCTCCAAAATTATATTCTTGAAGCCATAAATTTTTAAATTTATGCAAACTTATTATTGAATAGTTATTATCTACTTCATTTAAGCTAATTTCTGATATATATTTTACATTTATATTGTTTCCATTTTGCTTAAGTAAGTCATATGAAAAAATTTCTTCATTTATAGATTTGTTATAAAAATTGGTAAATTCATTTTCATTTAAAATAGAATATGATAATTCTATTTTGTATTTTTCGTTTGGGTAATATTCTTTTAAATCTATTTCAAAAAAATTACTTTCGTTATTAAGTATGAATTCATTACATTTTATTATAAACCCAAAGAGAAATATTTTTTCATTTTCTGATACTAAATTGTATATATAACAAATATATTTATTATCCATAATATTATGCTTACCTCCAAATAACCAAATTTAATAATTTAAATTATATATTTTCAACAATATTAATCTCTTCTATAGTTAAATCATATAATGTATAAACTATTTTGTCTATATTCCTTTCATCCTCTTCAGTATCCTTACCTTCTTTTTTATTTTCTATAATTTTTTCTACCAAATCCTCAATTTCTTTTAAAGTATTTTCATTAGGTTCAGGTATTGGTATTTTTTCTAAAGATTGAACATTTAGCATAATATCCCCTGCTCCTGTTCTATCGCTATATTTATATATAAAGTATTTTATTAATTTAGAATTAAGTATTCCTACAAAATATTTATTTATATTAGATACGAAAAAACTTGAAGGAGCGGATATAATTAAATCTTTTTCTGCAATAGTAAACGCTAAATTAAAACCTATTGCTTTGCAAAATACTTTTTCTTTTTCAAATTCTTTATAATAAGCTGTTGCATCTTGAAGTTCAAACCATTTATTATTTGTCTTTTTTCTACAACCTATCTCTCCGCTTTGCTCTAATCTTTTACCAAAACTTTCTAAATATTCTTTTATAGCATGATATTCATTAATATCAATATTTTTTGATGGATATGTAGCTATTAAATATTTATTTTTAAATTCTATTTCATAAGGCTTTAAATCCTTACCTCTAACTATTGGAAATATAATATCTTTACTTTTAATATCTTTTTTAATAAGTTCATTCTTTTTATTTTCATCAATTATAAATGCGTCATTAAAACCCGTTAAAATTCCTCTATACATTATTATATTCCATTCTTTTAGAGGTTTGCCGTATTTTATTATTTTATTTAAAATAGAATTTTCTTTTTCATTAGACATAAACCAAGAATTAATATAATCTTTAGCATATATAAAAAATTCTTCGGAGGAAATTTTATTTACTTCTATATTATCGCAAAGATTAATTTTATAACTTTTTATATTTTCTAATTTGTTTTCTTTATTTAAAAGTTTTCTATAATTTATTATGCTTGTTTCGACAATAGCCGATTCAAACCAATTCGCGCCCAAATCTATAATTTCAAAAACATAACAATTATTATATAAAAATTCTCTCGTT
>CAKVCG010000058.1 GCA_934725525.1 uncultured Brachyspira sp.
TTAAACGCCGAAGAAATACTTGAAATGGAAAAACATTTATTAAATTGTCCGTCATGCAGAAAATTTAAATCCGATATCGATTCTATATCTTCAATATTATCGGGAAATAAATCTATAACGATTGAAAAAGCTAAACGCAAAATTTATCCTTATATTATTTCAATGGCGGCTGCGCTTTTGATATTTATAGGAGTCGCCGTAATGTTAAATAATAATTCCAATAATAACGAATTAATAGCTTCAAATAATATAGAATCTTCCTATATTTTGGTAGATATTGACGGAGACGGAGATGTCGATTATATTCCTTTATCGACTTATTTCGCATACTTTAACGACGAAACTAATAACGATGAAATGATTATATTGTCTTCGTATATGTATTATGTAGGGCAATATTAAATTTTAGTTTTGCTTGGAATTCCAAAAGGAATTCTCAATTTTACTATAGTTCCCGCTCCTTCGGAACTGTCTATGGTTATAGAGCCTTGCATCGTGTCGAGCAAATCTTTAACCACCGAAAGCCCGATTCCTATTCCTCCGTATTCTCTTTCAAATCTCGAATCGCCCTGATAAAACGGAATGAATATTTTTTTTAATTGTTTCGGTTTGATTCCTTTTCCCGTATCTTTTACCGTTATTTCTATTTCGTTTGGAATTATATTTTTCATCGAATGATAATTAAATAAATCGGGCGAAAAATCTAAATTATTTTTTTCTATCAAATCTGGAATTCGCACATGAATATGAATGCTTCCCACTTTTGTGAATTTAAATGCGTTAGATATTATTCCTTCCATTATGAGTTTAAATCTTTCGATATAGCCGATTAAAATAACGCAGTTTTTTTCTACTTCAACTTTTGCGTCAATATCTTTCGGGTAAATCGATTTATAACCTTCGACTATCAAATTTAATTCTTCTTCGATATTGAATTCGGATAAATATTTTGAAATTTCATCGTCTTTAATTGAAATTTGTATTAAATTATTATTCGTTTCGTAAAGTTTTTTTAGACTTTTTGAAATTACATTAAGCGCTTCTTCTTTTTTATCTTCGTTCAAATTTTTCTTTTTAAGCAAATTAATATAGCCCATTATTTCGGTAAAAGGATGTCTCAATTCATGCGTAACCGTAGCTTTGAATTCTCTTATAAGTTTATTGTAGTATTCGGCGTTTTTCTTAAGAGAGTTAATTTCGTTTAGAAGGGATTTTAATCTTCTTTGCAAAATTAAATTATGTTTTTTTTGTCTTTCGTAAAGAATTGAAAAATATAATCTGTTTAGTCCGATTTCCGTTCCAGCGTTTTTTATTATTCCTTCTTTGCACCAATTTATAGCCTCGTTAAACTGCACAAAAAAATGTTCTATAGTTTCTTCCATAACCGAGCCGTCCGTTTTAGGTTTTTTTTTAGGTTCGATTCCCGTTATATCGCAAGTGGCAATATTTATTCTTTCCGTTATTATTCCCGAAGAACTATAATATTTATGTCCCAAAATGGCGACATTTTTTAACGGGACGCTGTAGCCCGTTTCTTCTTCCAATTCTCTTTGAGCGCATTTTTTTATTCCCAAATGTTCGTCTTTTGCGTTCATTTCGTCTTCTTCGAGCATTCCAGCGGGAAATTCCAAGAAGTTTATTATGTTTTCGTCTATATCTTCTAGGCTTTTATTTGCCATTACTTTTTCTCTATAATAAACCACAGGGCGAAAATTTGTTATCATTAAAACATGAAGCTGATTTTCTATATAAGCGTAAGGAACTATTATAACGGCGTCTCGTCCTCTTCTATTTATAATGTCGCAGTTATATTCTTTTGAAAAACTTCCGTCATCGTATTCGTTTATCGCTATAAATCTTTCCAAATTTACAAAGCCAGTATTGAGTTCCACAGGCGGAGATTTATGAAAAAATTTCGCGTCTTTTACTTTTTTTAAATTCCTCTTTTTAGCGCCGCTCATATTATTAAATCGCAATCCTAATTTTTACTTTTTTTCATTTAATTTTTTTAAGTAGAGTTATAGAATTTCCGGTTTCGTTATATTTTATTTCATCAAAGTAGGATTTTACCATCGTCATACCTCTTCCGCTATTTCTCATAAAGTCTTCTTGCTTTATTTTTTCAATCGCTTTTTGAGGGTTGAATCCGTCTCCTTTGTCTCGGACGATTAAAGTTATACAATCGTTTTCAACTTCTAAAGATATTTCCACAAAAGTATTTTTCGCTGTCGCGGATTTTAAAAGTTCGGCTAATTTTTCATGATATATATTTTTTTCAATCCATTCTTTTTTCGTTTCGTAAGTTATTCCCAAATTTCCATGCTCTATCGCGTTTATAGCCACTTCGTATAAAGCCGCCGCAAATATATTTATATTCGCTTCGTCTATATATCCCGATATTTCTCCGCATATTTCTTTTATCAAACCCGCGACTTCCCCAATGCTGTTTTTTAGAATATATTCTTTTACCATACACAATACCCAATCTGAAAATTATTTGTATATTATATCATTATAAGAAATAATATCAAATTTATTATATAATAAAGAATTGAATATAAAATTAATTTGAAACCGTCCGCCGTTATTTTTTGTATTGCTTCGATTTATAAATAAATATCGCAATGACTACATATAAAAATTAATCGCGATGACGCTTTTTTTATTTTTTAATGACGAATTTTTTTTAATTAAACTATTTACAAAAAATTAAAACATGCTATTATTATTAAAAATAATTAATAAAAAAGAGGTAAAAATATGTATAGTGTAAATTCATTAAGCAAAGCAAAGCCTTGAATTGCGCAGTTTAACCAACAATTCTTTCAAAACATTTCTTATCACATTATTATCATTAACATTGCTATTTTCAATTAGCTGTAGTAATGAAGACACAACAGGAGGAGGCAATACTTTTTCTGATATACAAGAAGGTTATAATAATACCAATACTATAACGGTTATTAGTCAAACTTCTTCAAGCGTTTACTCTGCTGGAACTATAGAGTTTTTCGTTTATGGCGTTTCAGACTATAATGTGTCGATTGAAAGCGTAAATAACGGTTCAAATCCATTGGCTTTAGAACCGTCAGATTTCAGTTATGACAAATCATCTAAAAAGTTAACTTTATCAAGCTCTGGTTTAACTAAATTTCAGAGTTCAAGCGCAAGTTTAACCGCTAAACAAAAATATCAATACACGATAACTTTTAAGTTTGAAACTTCTTCCGATAGTAAAACGCTTGATGTTAATGTCAATTTAATCAAAGCCGAAGTTATAACCAAAACTGAAATAGAAGCTATGATTAAATCTATGGGAACAGTTTCTATACCCGCCACTAATATGGCGGACGAAAGTAAAAAAGCCAATTTTGATTTTTCAGGTTCAACTTTTTCATCAGGCGTGCCTAATTTTAATGCGAAGATTGGAATGGCAGCTAACGCTTCTTATTATACTTATTCTGGAAGGATTTATACGCTATGGGCATTGGAAAAAACCGAAAATTTCAAAAAATATTTTTCAGGGTCTGGAGGAAAAGGCGATGCTGTAGTTAATGGACTTAACTTAACTTTTGATTTATTATTATATCTTAAAGAAGGTTATGCCTTGTCAAGCGAGGTTGCTCATATAACGAGCGATGGTTTGAGTATTCGATTAATTTTATCAAGCGCGCCTGGCACAACTCAATCTTGGGTAAAATAATAAAATAAGTTTATATTGATAAGAAATGTAAAAAGGCATCGTATTTAATTGCGGTGTCTTTTTTATTTTGGATTGCTCGCCAAGGCTAAAGCCCACAGAGTGAGGCGGGCTTTCACACTGTGTGCTGTAAGCAAGCCTCGCTACCGCTCGCAATGACTGTCAAAATTTAAAATCTCGTAAAAGCGGTATTTTCTATAGAGCCTTCCGCTCCAATAGTTTCCTTCAAATTACCGTTTATTAGAAATATAACTTTATCTATTCCTTCAAATTGAGTGGCGGTATAAACTAATTGATATATTTGAATCATAGTTCCTTCGTTTCCCAAAGGGTTAAATTCAAAATCTTCGTTAAAGTTCAAATAAACTATATCGTCTTCGACAAAAATATCGAGCAGCTCCGTATTTCTTGGGATGCAGCTTATTATATTTTTATTATTTTCATCGTCAGTCGCTCCGTTAAGAAGAGTTTTTATCGCTCTTTCGATTGAAGCATTATCGTTAAAATTCCTGTTTCTGAAAATTAAAGTTATAGCTCCCGTGTTTTCGTTATATTCCACTAGATAAATTCCTTCGTCTTTCGATTTTGTTTTTATATTGTTAAAATCTCTATTTATGGTATTTATACCGTTTATATTATTCGCTTTTCGTCTTTTTTTATAATTTGCCACATCGGTTTTCGCTTTTTTCATTATTTCTTCTTTATTTTTCTTTATTTTTATATTGTTTATATTATTCGCGTTATTATTTAAATTATTATTTCCGCTATTATTTCTATTATTATCTCGGACAATATTATTATTAGGATTTGGATTGACCATATCGTTAATTACTCTTTGATAATCCGAAGTCTTTTGAGAATTATTATTAATTACTCTCTCTATGTTATTATTATTTTTTGCGGGGCTATTTTTATATTCAATATCCTTAAAAAAATTATTGTAGTTATTAGTTAAATTATTGTTTGCTCTTACATTATTATTGTTATTATTATTTTGCATATAACTTGGAACTTCCGAGCTAAATCCCGTTGATGCGGGCTTCATAGTTTTTATAACTCTTTCCTCATTTTCTTTCGGTTTTAAAATATCTTGAAATATGCTCGCCGTTTGAGAATTTGAAGAATTATTATTTATATTATTAATCGAATTATTATTTCGGGCGGAGTTATTATTTGTATTATTTTCCAAATTATTAACGGAACTATTTTCTCTATTATTTTCGTTGTTTCTTCCGCTTTCAATTATCATTTGCTCAATATAATTATAGGATTTATTTTCTTCATTATCGTTATAAATATTTGCGGTATTATTACTTTCGCTAATATTTTGACTCTCTCTATATATGTTCGAATTATGATAATTTGTATTAAAATTATTATTAAAAAATGGTAGCAACGATTCTCTATTTACCCAAGTGGAATTAGTTAAATTTTCATTATCGTTTAAAGCGGTTTCCAACATTGAATTTGTTTCGTAAGCCATAACGGATAAAGTTTGATTTGTGTCCGATTTAATAAAAAAACTAAATAATGGTATATTGCTTAAAAAACTCATTCTATCTGAATTATCTTCAGGTATTTCATCATTTCCCAAAGCTACCGCTTCCCGATGATTGATACTGAAAAAATCTTTTATCGCAATATCGACTATCGGCATATAATTTTTTATTATTGAAAATATAATGGAGGCAAAAACTATAAAAACTACCGAGATTATCAAAGGTTTTTTTAAATTTATTTCCTTACTTTCGTTTTTTATTTGTCTTGTGTAATTAACGCCTCTATATTTCGATTTATAAGGTTCGTATCTTGGCACTTTTTTACTCCGATTTAATAGATACCTTTTTTATTATCGATAAAAAATTAAATGCTATTAGAAAATTTACTTATTTTACAAATATTTATAAAATTATCATTTGTTTTATTGAATTATTTTAATTATATAGTATTATTATAATTATTGATTATGATATTAATTTTAAGAGAGGCATATTATGAATTTTATAACTAAAAAATATTTTAAGTTTTTTATTTCTTTTATGTTAGGTTTATTATGTTTTTCATGTTCGGTCGATAAGGTTGAAAATCGTTCTTCAAAAGAATTATTTATAAACGCGGGAGAAGAGCCAAAAAGCATCGACCCGACATTATCTGGAAACGATTTCGTATATCCGAGGCATGCTTTTGAAACTTTGATTATTAAAGGAAAAGACGGAGGATTAAAAAACGGAGTAGCCGAAAGTTTGAATATATCGGAAAACGGACTTAAATATACTTTTAATTTAAGAACCAACTCAAAATGGACGGACGGAGAGACGGTAACGGCTGGCGATTTTGTTTACGGTTTAAGAAGAGCCGCAGACCCTTCGAGCGGAGCGGAATACACTTCTTTTATAGAATATGTGAAAAACGCTACTTCGATATTGGCGGGCGATTTGCCTAAAGAAATGTTGGGAGTGAGAGCGATTGACGATTATACTTTGGAAATAGAATTGGAATCTCCTACAGGTTATTTTTTGGATATATTGACTTATCCTATATTTGCTCCCGTTAGGCAGGATATTATAGAAAAGTATGGCGATAATTGGACTTTAAATCCAGCTACTTATATTGGAAACGGCGCTTTTATTATGACGGAAAAAAATCCAGATTCAAGAATAGTAATGATAAAAAACACTAATTATTGGAATAAAGAAGAAATAATTCCCGAAAAAATTACATTCGTTATGATGCAAGACCCTACTTTGGCATTGGCGGGAATAAAAGAAGGTTCGCTCGATTTTTCGGTTAAAGTTCCTTCGCAGGATATAGAAAGTTTGAAAAAAGACGGAATACTCGATATTGCCCCTTATTATTCTACTGTCGCTTTCGGAATAAACGATAACGATAGAATTCTTAAAGATAAAAGAATAAGAAAAGCTTTGTCTTTGGCGATTGACAGAAATTATATCGTAGAAAAAGTGGTTTTGACGGCAAAATCTCCCACAAGCGCTTGGGTTCCAGTAGGCGCTTACGATGTGGAAGGCGATTTTAGAGAAAACGGCGGAGAATATTTGGATATTTCAAAAGAAAGTTATTCAAATAATGTCGCTTTGGCTAAAAATCTTATGGCGGAGGCGGGCTACCCTAACGGAGAAGGTTTTCCAGTTTTGGAATATAGAACTACTTCCGATTTGGTTTATATGCAGGTTGCGGAAGCGGTTCAGCAAATGTGGAAAGAAAATTTGGGAATAGATTTGCAAATATCTTCTATGGAATGGGCGGCTTATCAGCAAATGAGAATGGAAAGGAATTATCAAATTATGAGAACGATTTGGATTGGAGATTATAGCGACCCTATGACTTTTTTGGAAAATTTTTTAAGTTATCGTCCTCAAAATTACGCGGGCTATAGCAATATTCGATTCGACAATTATATAGAAACGGCAAGAAAATCCACCGACCAAAATGCGAGAATGAAAGCGATGCATGACGCGGAAAGACTTTTAATAGCGGAAGATAATGTTCTTATTCCTATTTATAATCCTTCAAATCCTCTTTTGGTAAGTAAGAGATTAAAAGGTTATGTGGCGACTCCTCTTATGGAATTTAATTTTAATTACGCTTATTTAGAATAACAATTTTTATCTATATTTTATTTTTAAGTATTTAATGAGTTTCTAATATAAAAGACTTTTATACCGAAAAATATAAAAAAGGATTCATATTGACTATGAAGCGTAATTTTACAATAACTTTTATAACGATAATTTTATTTATATTATATTCATGTTCGACAACTACAGAAATTAAAGAAACGCAAATTATAGAAGAAAAAATCGAAATCAAAAACGAGCTCAAAGGAAGAAAATTCAAATTGGTAAGCGCGTATCCCGAAATGAATATAACGATAGAATTTGGCGAGGATAAAGTTTACGGCTTTTCGGCAATCAATAATTATTTTTCAGAGTATTTGACGGACGGAGATATTTTTAGCGTCAAAAGTATCGCGACTACGAAAAAAACGGCAAGCAAAGAATATAGAGAAGCGGAAAATAAATATTTGAATATGCTGAAAGACGCCACTTCCTATAAACTTAACGGAAAAAAATTAACGATATACACTTTGCTTTCGGACGAGAATTTGGTATTCGAGGAATTTTAATTGATGTTTACAATAAAGAAAATTATATTATTTTTTATTATTTTTATTTTTCTTATAAATATAAATTCCTGTTCCACTTATAGAGAAACTTTGAATATGTCGGTAAGCACATTAAACGGCAAAACCTATCAATTAGTCAATATGTTCGCCGATGCTGGAATAACGATTTCATTTTACGAAAGCGAATTTTACGGCTACAGCGGATTCAACACTTATTTTGGAGAATACGAAGTAAGAAGAGGAAATAATGTGTTGTTTAGAAATATATCTATGACAAAAATGGGCGAAGGGGAGGAGAATGAAGAAATAGAGAAAGAATATATAGATTATATAACTAAAGCCTATTCGATAGAATTTACGATTGACGGAATTAAAATTAAAACTTTGGACGCTGGAGAGTTGATATTTAAAAGGCTTCGTTAATTAAACGATTAAAATATTTAAATAAAAATTTAATAGAGAAATAAAACGGGAAAAAATGAAAATACTTATAGTTTCGGGATTCTTGGGAGCGGGAAAAACCACTTTAATAAAAGAAATTGCTAATAAAACAAAAAGAGATTTCGTTGTGATGGAAAACGAATACGGCGATGTCGATATAGATTCAAATATTCTTAAAGACGAAGGAATGAATATTTGGGAACTTACCGAAGGATGCGTTTGCTGTTCTATGAAACAGGATTTCGCGACTTCGATATTAACTATAGCCAATACATTAGACCCAGAGTATTTGATAGTCGAACCTACGGGAGTGGCAAAACTCGGAAATATAATTAAAAATATAAGGCAAATAGAATACGAAAGAATTATATTGCTTAAACCGATAACGGTAATTGACGGAAACGTTTTCGATTCTTTTATCTCTTCCTACGATAATATTTATATCGACCAATTAGTAAACGCCTCAAAAATAATAATTTCAAAAACGGAATCAAAAGACGAAGAAGAAAACGAAGAGTTGATAAAAAAGATAGAAAATGTTTTAATAAAAAATAATGTTGCGGTTTCGGAAATAGAAATATTGAAAGAACATTATACGAAAAAAAACAAAGAATGGTGGGAAAATATATTAAAATCTTTTTTGGATGAAAAATATGCTATAAAAGAAAAAAAAGGAAAATCCGAAGAAGCGGAAGAAATGCCAGATTCGATTAGTATGAAAGGCTGCGAGATTGAAAACGAAAATCAATTTATAATTCTTTTGGAAGATACGATAAGAGGAAGATTCGGAAATATAGCGAGGGCAAAAGGATTCATAAAATGCGGAAAATCTTATTTGAGATTCGATGTCGCGGGAGAGCGATACGCGATTACTGGAGCTAACGAAACGGACGAACTTGAAATTGTTTTTATCGGCAAAAATCTAAATAGAAAACTTTTGAGAGAGATTTTTCAACCCGTTTATAGAGAGAATATAAAACATTCGCATTAGAAACATTAAATAAAGAAAATAACGCGATTTGTTTGCCGTTATAATTAATTCAAAAATATTAAAAAATATTGTATAATAATTCAAATTTATTTTAGAATTTCAACGAATAAATTTAATTTAAAAAACGGAAGAAAGAAACAATGAAACAAATATTATTAAGATTTTTATTTTTAACTTTAATTTTATTTGCGATTATTTATTGTAAAAAAGAAAACGAAACGGTTGAAAAAGAAAATATTTACGATACTTATGTCAAGGGAAATTCGAATAATATATATCATAAAAAATATACGAATGTAGTAAAAATTCAAGGCAGATATGTAGAAAAAGCGAATAATTCTTTCTATCTTACTTTGGGCGGAAGAGAAGAAGGCAAATACGACAATAACTATAACATATTTGAAGCTATTAGATTTGGAAGCCTTCAAAGAGTGGCGGAAATAATAGAAGCGGATAACTCGCAAATCGAAGCCGAGTTATATAATGACGGAGAAGAAGAATATAACAAATTTACGGATAATGATTACAATATAGACGGCGTAAATACTCTATCGCTTGCCGTATTCTACAGAGATATGGGAATAATTCGATATTTGCTTGATAATATTAACGATGAATCCGTTTTATTGCATGGAGACGAAGACGGATGGAACGCTTTCGCTTATGCATGCGCGGTTGGAACAGTCGATATAATAAAAGCGCTTATTCAAAAATATCCCGATTTCGTTAATTGGGAAAATTCTTACGGAGCGAACGGACTTCATATGGCGGCTTTGCAGGGCAATATTCCCGTTTTAGATTATTTGGTTAATGATTTGAAAATGGATATAAATTCTACGGACGATGACGGAGACGGAATTTTAGATTATGCCAGAGGCGATGAAACCGAAGAGGCTCTTATAAAATTAGGAGCTAAAAGAAAATATTACGATTATGACGAGGTTGAATACGATTATTGAGAATAAATATGAATAAATTTATTAAAATAAAAGAAAGATTAAAAGAATTAATTGAAAATCAATATTTAATAATTGA
>CAKVCG010000059.1 GCA_934725525.1 uncultured Brachyspira sp.
GTTGATTATAAAAATTTAGAAAATATTTTTAAAAGTTTGTCTATTAAGCCAATAAAAAAACTTTCAAATATGAGAGAGAAAGTGGATTTATAGAATGTTTGAATAATTAAATTAGTCTAAAAATAAAATAACCATATTTAATTTAACTTTCGTTTTCAAAATAATTTTATCTTTTAGGCAAAAACATCTATTATGATTATAATAGTGTTTGTATTTTTTTGGATGAATAAGCATATGCATAGAAAATAGGATTTTTTATAACTTCTTGACATATAAATCTTTTATAAAATAAATAAAATAATCGTTAAAATATTAATTAAAATTATTTTCCGCTTTTTCTATATATTCTGGCGGTAAGTTTACATAGCGAGCTTTTTAAGAAATAGAAAATAATAAAAGCTATCGGGTTTTAATTAACCTGGTAGCTTTATTTTTGAAATGGAATTTAATTTTTATAATAAGATTATTTTTAATAATTAATTAAAAAATAATATAATATTTAAAAATAAAAAATATCAATTTAAATATAAATGAATATTGACATTTATTATATTTTGTATTATATACTTTATTATATATTTAAATATTTATTTCAAATTAAGGAGAAACTTATATGAGTAAACTCTATACATGTTTAGATAACAACTATAATAGTATGAGAAATCATAATATTGGAGACGGAAAATTGCATATATTTGAAGTGTATGAAGAAGATGGAAAGTATTATGCCAAAAGAAATTCTTTATGTGGGGATATTACATTAAATATTAAAATTAATATTAAACCTAATGATATTTTTACTGAGCCTAAAATAAAAGTAAAGCAATTTTCTTTGGAAAGTGCAAAAAACAAAAGTTATGCATTACCAACGGATACTTGTAAAAAGTGTAGAGGATTTTGTGAATAAATTTCATATTTCTAAAATAATAACAATGAAATTATTATTATATATGCCACAATATTTTGTAAAATATGACGCTTAATAGTATCTCATTTATATTTTTAAATTAAAAATATAATAATAGTTATTTACAATAATTTTTTTAATTATATTTTATTTATGAAATAATATATTACAATTTTGACATACATTTCTTATATTGTTATATATAATTCTTGCTTCTTCTATACCACTAACGCATAAGGTGTTATAATTGTATATTGAATGATATACAATTATATTTTGTCCATTTATATTTATTGTATCTTTATGTAAATAATAAATTATCTCTAATGAATCAAAATCAGATTTATCTCCCGTTGGATTACACATGCTATTTTCACATAATATAACGCTATATGAATTTTCTGCATGCGTTTTAGTGGGTATTATATAACCTTTAAAAATGTGATATTTAGCATTTTCCTTATTTAATTTATGAAATATATAAACTTCTTCTTTATCGCTTACATCATATTTCTTTTTTATTGCATCTATAATATCAATATATTCATTTTTATTATCTTTATTGTTATCCATAATATAATCTCCTTCAATAATCAATCAAGATTTATTGGCTTTTGATATTTTTTATTAACCTCTCTATCTATTTCCTCCTCCCATTTTGCACTTTGAGTAAGAGTTGCCATGCGGTAGTATTTATCTATTTTCCCAAATCTAAAAAACTCTCCTTCTACAATAGGCGGGGTATAATTATCACTATCTACATACATCATGCATACAGGAACACCATGCTTCCATGAATAGTAAAAAGCATAAACAAAAACAAATTTATTTGTATCGTTATTATTTTTAGATTTTTTATATATAGCGCCATACATATAACGATAACCATAACTATTTATTTCTTTACCAACTAACATTTTATGTAAAGTGAATTTTACACCTTCATCTTTATAGCAAATATCGCCCTTATTATTGAAATAATACCCCTCAAATTTAGAAATGGGAATATCTTTTTTACGCTTATACATTTCATCACTTCCAAGATAATAATAACTATCATAATAACCATTGTAAAGAAGAGTATATTGTTTGCTACTTGATACTAATCTGATAAATTCTTTTTCCTCTTTACTTTCACATGCTATAAAAGCAATCATTACAAAAATTATTAATATTATGTTTTTCATTTTCTTTCTCCTTGTTTTTTATATACTTAATTAAACTGTATCGTTTTTATTTTTATCATCTACTTTATTTATTTTATCTTCTAACTGATTATTATTTTCTCTATTTTCTTTTATAATATCTTCTCTTTTAATAAGGATATTTAATTTTGAATTAATCATAACTATAAATGTTAAGAAAGTAATAATTAAAATTATAAATGCTATTATTGAAATGGGTATAAATTGTAGTAAAGATGTATAATCAAAATTATAATAACTAAAACTACCATTTTCTAATGCGCTTTTTAAGATACTCCATAATATCCAACTTATAAATAATATACCAATAATAATGCCTATAGCTATCATTACATTTAAAATACTACTATCAAAAGATTGTCTTTTTTTCAACTCTTCGTTATCAAGTTTTAATGATTTAGTAATTTGAGGTTGATTATTATTTTCAGATGTTGTTTCTTTGGAAGTAGAATTGTTATGATTAAAAAACATCTTATAAAATTCTTTTGGTTTAGCTACAGATATGCCATTTTTACTCAAAATATAGAATAATCCGCATATAATGGCAATTCCTATACCCCCAATAATTAAATAGAAAAACTCTTTATGCCTTATAAAATCTATTAACGATAATAGGACATGCAAGCCCAATAATATATTTATTAATTTTTCATATAGCTTGAAGTAATTTTTATTTTTATAATCGCTATTTTTATTTACTAATTTTATTAAATAGAGAGTATAGCCTCCAAGCAATATAATTAATAAAAAACTAAATCTCATGTCAGAATAGTGTAAAAAATGATAAAATATATAATCCATTTTATTTCTCCTTGATTATTTTAATTTTTATATAATATTAATTCTCTATCAAATTTTTTAAAGCTTCAATATATAAGGCATCGCTATATGAAAAATTGTATATATCTGTTTCTTCGCCTCTATAGGTAGGAGTTAAAAAAGAAATTCCCGTTTCTGAATCGGTATATTCATCGTTTGAATTTTTTAAATTAATAAAAAATTTATCTACCTTTTCTGAAAAATAATAAACCATATTAGAATTATCAATATTATATACATTAGTAAACGCGTATTTGCTAATAAATTCGATAAATTCTTTATCAGAATTTAAATTAGGAATTTCATGAAAATTTCCATATATGCTAGGGATAGATATAACTTCCATTTTATTTTTATTAAAACTTATTGCTTTATAATATAAATCATTATAAGAACCATAAGACATATAGTAATAAATATTATTCATATTAGTTACTAATGTATCAATATGTCCTACTCCTGAGCCATACATATAACCATAATTTAGTATTATATTTTCTTTAGTTTTAGTCCTAGTATATGTAGTTACATAATAATAATTTGTATTTCTTGAATTATTCGTGCCTATATAACAAAACAATTTACCAATATAATTATCTATATTTTCAGCTTTTACTTCATTACAAGCGATTATAAAAAGTAATATTATTAAATTTGTGATTGTGAATTTCATCCTTTTTGTCCTTTTAATCTAATTTTATTTATATAATTTAATTATCCGAATCAAATCTCTTAACTTTATCTCTGGCTTTCAATAAAATATCTTTAGCCATTTTTATTTGTTTAGTATTGCCGTCTTGTCTATGAATAATTTTTAGAAAAGATTCTAATTTATTAATAGTGTCAGCAATTTTTTTATTAGAGCCAAATTTATAAGTATCTCCCCCGTAGGCGTATGTATTATCCTTTAAATTAATAGAATAATATCCTGTCCCATAATAGCTCCAATCCATAATACCAAAAAAAGCATTCTCCATTAAATAAACATCTAAAGAATGCTCTTCGGGTCCCTCTCCATATTCAAAAATACCATTAAATCCCGTTCCGTAAACTCTAAAATTATTTGATTTTTTATCAAAGGCTATTTCTTGTTTATTTTCTACTATAGTTGGAGGTTCATTCGTTATTATATTTGCTACTATATTTTTATCGTAAAATACAGGTTCATAATCCGATACATCAAACTTATCTTTATAATTTTTTATATTAATATTCCTCATATATGCCGACAATACTTTGCTTCCAAATTCGCCATCTATAACGCCTATAATGAAATAATATTCTCCGTCATTAGTATATATACCAATAGATTCTTGCTTTTCGCCTATTAACTTATAAAAGCTAAAATACATATCTTGTTCTTCACTACTACGAAACTGTAAGTTATCTCCATTTTCAGTAAAAAATAAACCGTAGTTTTCATTGTAAGGGAATACTAATTTGCTATGCATTACCTTGCGTTTAAAATCGCTTTTTCTTTGACTATCATTATCGCAGGATATAAAAGTCAAAGCCATTAAAATTATGATTAGTATATTTTTAATCATTTTCTTTCTCCTAATTCTTAAATGCATAGATATAAAATATACCTATGCATCCAGTGTATATAATCTAATTTTTTATGAGTTTGTTTTCATTATCCTTGAAATTTTTTGATAGTATCAAGATTAAATCTATTAACCACCAAATACCAATGCCGTTAAGCGTTATTATATAGAGTATGGCAGTTCCTACTTTACCCGCATAAAACCTATGAGCTGCTATCCATCCCAAAAAGATAAAAAGCATTAGACATGTTCCCCAACTCTTTTCGGATACATTTCCTGCCGATTGCCTAACCCCACAAAAAGGGCATAATTCTGCTTGCACTTTTATAGCTTTACCACAAGAAGCGCAATAAACTTCATCAAATTTTTTCTCTTGAATATTATCTGACATTTTTCTTCTCCTGTTTTAAATTTATTTTTAAATAAAAGACTATTAAATCCATTATTTCCATTAGGTAAATATTTATAAAAACATTTAAATAAATAAATGCTTTTTGCAAACTGAAATTTAATAGATTCAAAAAAGAATTTGAATAAGTTTTTAATAAATAAACAGAATAATATTTTATAATTGTTAAATAAACATAACTTAGAATAAACTTTAAAGTAAAGGCTTGGCTTGGCTTGGCTTGCGAATTTGATTTATAATACTTTTATTTATCGTTATCATAGAAAAAATTATACGACATTTAAAAAATATGTCAACGGTTACAAAGAAAAAATTCTAAATCTAAATAAGTATAATATTTTACAAATCAATTTTTTAATTATTTAATATTTCGTTTCTTCAATTCTTCCCTATGCTTTCTATAAATTATTATAGGCATATCGCCTTGAATTAATTTTTCTTCGGACATTCCAATATATGTGGCTTCGTTAGGTTGAGTTTTGACGACATTTTTATCTTGCTTTAATATTATAGCCGAAAATTTTTTGCCGATTAAATTGATTATAAATCTTAAAATGGGGATATTGACTATTTTTTGATAGAAGCGCATATAAATTATCGTGTTTTTATCGTCTACGGGAGCGAATACTCCGAATACTCTCATTTTCTCAAAAATATAATTCTGCCAAGTATTTGGAAAATAAAAATAAAGAAAATATTTCAAATCTTCCTTTTTTAATTCCGAAGAAGTTAAAAATTTTTGTCCCTTATCCAAAACATTATTAACATAAAATTTCATCGTATCGTTCTCAATCTCGACAATCGGACCGTTTACGACCGTTTTATAGTCCTTGCCTATAGTATTATAATGAACGAAAGGAAGATGAACCACATCGAGCTGATTTTCTATGCATCTTGTATAATTAATATTCCATTCGTCTCTGATAGTCGTATAAGAAAATTTTTTGTCTTTTAGATTTTCTGGAAAAGCTATACTGTCATTAACTTTATCTTTATCACCATACCAAAACCAAATAAAACCATACGCTTCTTTAACTATATAACTTTCCACATGATAATGCTTAGCCACCTCGGTTTTTCTTCCGTTTGCTGGAATAACCGATACTTTTCCCGTTTTATCATATTCAAAACCATGAAAAGGACATATTATATTGTCTTTATAAACATGTCCATTCGATAATGAAGCTCCTCTATGACAGCATTTATCGTCTATACAGCAAATATTTCCGCTATCGTCTCGCCATAAAACCAAATTTTTATCAAGCCTTTTTGCAAAAAGAGGTTTATTATTTCTCGCTTCTTTAGAATCCAAAATTGCATACCACATATTATAAATCATAATAATTCCTTCTTTCAATTAGTTAAATCGCTTGGTTAATAATTATTTTCTATAAATATAAAACCGTATTTTTTGTATAAAAGTCAATCGTTTAATCTTCTTTCGCATATAAATAAAATTTGAAAGAAAGCGAAGCGGAATAATTTTAAAATATTAAAATATTTAAGAAAGCTCGTAAATCGTAATATCCACAAATTTTTGCATAAAATCTCTTATAAATAAATCTTTAGTAAAAATAACCGTTGGAATATTATAATTTTTGGAATATTCTTTTATAAAAGATAAAGCCTCTTTTATCCTGTTATTGTCGAAAGTTATAAAAGGGTCGTCAAGCAATATCAATCTTCCCGCTTGATGAATTTTCGTAAGTATAGAAAGACGCATAGCAATATAAACGGCGTCCTTTGTTGCCGAAGAAAGAAGCTCGACATTTCGCATTTGATTTTGTTTATCCGCAACCACAATTTTATCTTTATCGAAACCCGACATTATTATTCCCTCGTCCGATAAATTTTTTCCAGCGATATGATTGTATAAAACTTTCGCCTCTTTTGAAAGCGACTGAAATATATCATCATTTTTTTTGTTTATTTTAAAAAGCATCTCTTCCAATAATTTCAAAGCCTTTCTTCTTTTATTTAAATCGATTATTTCTTCTTTTATTTGCGCCAATTTGCTTTCAAAATTGATTATATCGGCATGAATATTGTCCGAGTTATTAAGTTCGCCTTCGATATACGAAATATTATTTTTTATTTTATTTATTTCTTCTTTCAAAATATTTATTTCCGCTTCCAAATCTTTCAAATCGTTTTCTATTTTTTTTATTTCCATTTCGTTATAATCGTTTGGGTTTACTCCTTTATCGTCAAGTTCTTTCAATATTCTTATGCAATCCGTTTCGAGCAAATCTATACTTTGAAAACCTGATTTTTTGGCTTCGGCGATTAATTTTTTATAATTTTCTTCGTTTTCTTTCAATAATAAATCGTAATTATATTTTATCTCGTAATATTCTTCTTTATTTTTTACTTTCAATTTATCGAAAAGTCGAGCGAGCGCATTATTTTCATTTTCAAATTCTTTTAAATTGTTTTCAAGTTCTAAATTATAATTTTCGGTTTCTTCGTTATTATTTTCTTGCATCAAAATCTCAATTTTTGCAAGTTCTTTATTCAAAATTTCTTTCAAAACTAAAATATTTGTCTCTTCAATATTTAATTCGGGCAAACTTTCCAATATATCTTTTATAAATTTAGAATTTTTATCTTCTTTTATTAAACTTTCTTTAATAAACATAAATGGAATAACTGGAAGAATTATAAAAAGCCATAAAGGATTTTTAAAATATAAAGCGAGCGCCGAAGATATAAAAGCGATTACGATAAAGAATATTATTTTTGGAATTTTTTTATTTTTTTGAATCGATTCTTCAATTCTATTTAAATTTTTTAAAGCGTTTTCTATTCTTATTTTTAGGCTTTCGCAATCGGTTTTTATTTTTTCTTTTTCGCCCGCCGATTTTTTCAAAGCTTCAATTTTTCCGTTTATATAAGACATATTGGTTTTTAATTCTTCAATTTTTTTCATTCTGTCGTTTATTTCGTTTGAATAATCGTTTTTAAAAATTATATTCTTGCTTAAAAAATCGTCCGCTTTATTGAAATCGTTTATTTGTTTCAATAAATTAAGTTTTATAATTTTTGTTTCAGATTCTTTTTTTGATTTCAATAAAGAATATAGTTTTTTTTGCTCTTCGATTTTTTCTTTCAAAATATTTTCATGCAAAAATAAATTTTCTTTCAATTCTTTCAAATTATCTTTTTTATTAACCGAATTTTTTATTTTATCGTATAAATTGTTTAATATTTTATCGATTTCGTTTTTTTCGTTTGCCAAAATATTTAATTTATAAGGAATAGAATTTTGAGCTTTACCCGAATATTCCGCTTTTATTTCCGAAACCATTTTCCCAATATCGATATCCGAAGAGAATAATTTTTTCTTTATTTCGCTCTCCCAATCTTTAGAATCTTTTTTGCTGTCCGACATTTCAAAAATTATTTCGCTCTGCCTTATCGCGTATAAATTATTATAAGATTGAGGATGGAGTTTTAAATTGTCGGGGATTTTTGGCTCTGAAGAAATATCAATATCGTTTCCGTATCTTAACTTTATTTGTTTTGAAAACGCGCTTACTCTTTTATTTTCCGAAAACAATAACATTAAAGAATCGAAAATTGTGGTTTTCCCCGATTCGTTTTCTCCGTAAAATAAAGTTATTCCATCCGATATTTTAAAAGATTGATTTTTAAATTTTCCGAATTTATTTAATTTTAAAATCATATATTCCCGCTTATTTTTTATTTTGTAAGGCTAAAGAAATTTTTTCAATTCCGATTCTTTTTGCAAGTTCGACAATTTCCAAATATTCCTCGCTATCGCTTTTAAATTCGTCCGCCACTTTCAAAAATTCTTTAATTATATTTTCGTTTAAAGCGTTTTCAAGAAAAAATAAATTAGAATTTTTTATATTTATCTCTCGGACAAATTCCAAATATTTATTTATAATTTCTTTCTTTTTAATTTCAAGTTGAATCTCGTCTTCTATTATTCCATAAATATTAATGTCGATTATATCTTTATAATTCCAATTTTTATATATATTTTCAATTTTCAAATCAATATCGTTAATATTCAAATTATAAACTCTATATTCTCCCGGAGATTTTAAATCGATATATTTTTTAATTATAGAATTATTTTCTATATTCAAAGCCAAACATTTTCTAATTCCAGTTTCCGATTTGCTTTTTCGCCAAACTCTCGCCGAACCAGAATATATTATATTTATATTTTCAATATTTATTTCCATCTGTTTGTGAATATGTCCTATGACGGCAATATTGGGATTTACTTTTTTAATTATTTCAATCGGTATGAAAGCGGATTCTTCGTTTTCTTCAATCGCCCATAAAGTTCCTTCGACTATTCCATGTCCAAAAAATATTCTGTTTTTTTCTTTTAAGTTTTCTACTCTTTTTAAAAAATCATTGTCTATATTATAATTTTCGTTGTAGGCGACCGCGATTATATCCAAATTTTCCATATTTATAAAATCGGCGTTCTCTATTATTTTTATATTATTCCCAAATTTTAATTTGCTTAAATTTATTCCGTCAGATTTTAAATATTCATGATTTCCTTTTAGTAAGTAAATATTTTTATCGTAGCTTTCGGACTTTTTTGAAAAATCTTCTTTAAGTTTTTCGGCATCTTCAAAAGTATTAAAAGTATCTCCGAGCAAAAATAAAGCGTCATAATTTTTAGCGTTTTCAAGTATTTCGTCAAACACAGAAAAAGAATAAGATTTTTCCGAAACGCTTAAATGCAAATCCGCGGCTATCAATATTTTTGTCATAATAAAATTTCTCTTTCTTTATTATTATTATTTAAATTTAAAAAATTTAACGACTGTATTTTTGTATTATAAATCTAATATAATAATTAATCAATAGATTTTAATTGAAATATGATTTATAATAATTTATAAATTTTAATTAGTTTTTTAAGAGGTTTTTTAATGAACGATTTAGTAAAAAAATATATCGAATACGCAAAAGAAAAATCAAATGTTGACGAAGTTCTAAATAAAAAATTAATCTCTCAAAACGAAAACTTTTTAAAATTAAAAGAATATTCAAAAAAAAATCATGATAAAGAATTTGAAATTTGCAACGCGCTTTCTTTAGAATTAGAAAATATGGATATTTTAAAATCCTATAGCGCCGCTAATTTTATCGCCCATGGATTTTTTCATGCCGACAAAATTGACGAAGAGATTGGAAAAAGAATTATAGATTTATTTTATAAGAATATCGACTATGCATGCAGATTTATCGAAAATGTATCTCAATTTTATAATGTTGACGAAGACGAATTAACCGAAAACGATTTTGCCAATTTAAATTTGGAAATAATGTATAGATTAGATTATAAACCTTTGGAAGCGTTTTTGGGAATCGATATGATG
>CAKVCG010000060.1 GCA_934725525.1 uncultured Brachyspira sp.
AAGAGTTCCGCCAAGTCTTAAAGCTCCCGTCATTCCCGTATACATTTTGTAAGGAAAAGAATAGGCAAGCGCCGATATAAATAAAAATAGTATAATATATTTTTTCATAATTATTCTTTAATTTATTTAATATTTACAATATATAACACTATAATATATTATATAAAAAATATCAATTATAATAATTATTTTTTATTATTAATGAGTTTATCTTTTACGATATATATAAACCATTGCATAAAAAATACTTGACAAATTTGTTATATTTTGTTTTAATGTAGTTATAATTTATTAAAAAATTAGGATAATGATTTAAAATATGGATTTAAATCTTAAAGGAAAAACCGCTTTAATAACGGGAGCGAGCAGAGGAATAGGAAAAAAAATAGCGGAAACTTTGGCAAAAGAAGGCGCTAATATAGTTATAACCGCTACGAATATTGAAAAAGCTTCAACCGTTGCGGATGAGTTAAAAAAACAATATAATATTGAAACTATGGCTTTAAAGCATAATGTTAAATTAAGCGAATCATGTAAAGAAATAGTCGATAAAACTGTAGAGAAATTTAAATCTATAGATATATTAGTAAATAACGCGGGAATAGCGAGAGATATGCTTGTTATTCAAATGGACGATAACGCTTGGAACGAAGTAATAGGAACTAATCTTTCGGGAGCTTTTTATACTTCAAGAGAGGCGGCAAAATATATGCTAAAGGCAAGAAGCGGAAAGATAATAAATATATCGAGCGTTATAGGAAAAACGGGAAATGCAGGGCAAACAAATTATGCCGCTGCAAAAGCGGGAATAATTGGAATAACGAAATCTATGGCTAAAGAATTTGCATCGCGAAAAATATGCGTTAATGCTATAGCGCCTGGATTTATTCAAACCGATATGACGGGAGTTTTGCCCGAAGATACGGTTAAAAATATAATGAATATCACGCCGTTAAAGAGATTGGGAAACGCGGAAGATGTCGCTAATTTGGTAGCTTTTCTTTCGTCAGATTTGAGCGATTATATAACGGGAGAGGTAATAGCTGTAGACGGCGGAATGTCTATGTGATTTTTAATATTTAATATAATAAAAAAGCAATAAGGCTGTCTAACACGCTTTATAATAAATAATTTAATTTTTAAGGAGAAAAAAATGGCATTAATCGATGAAATTAAAGATGTGGTTGCGGCTCAACTAAACATCTCGGACAAAAGCAAAATTACGGACACTGCTTCTTTCGTAGATGATTTGAACGCTGATTCTTTGGACTTGGTGGAATTAATCATGGAGTTGGAAAAACGATACGACATTAAAATTCCTCAAGAAGACCAAGAAAAAATTAAAAATGTAGCGGACGCCGCAAAATATATCGAAGACCATAAAAAGTAAATTTATATTAAAAATTTCCCGTAAAATGATTTTCTTTTTGCGGGATTTTTTTGATTATTAAATTATTTTTTAAGTTATTTTTTGAAATTATCAGGAGTTATTTATATGAGCGAAAGAAGAGTCGTAGTGACAGGGCTTGGGGTAGTAAACGCTTTAGGAAACGATGTAAAAACATTTTGGAATAATCTTTTAAACGGAGTTTCGGGAGTTAAAAAACTTTCTAAATATTTTGACCCCGATAAAGAACAACTTATAACGAAAATAGGAGCGGAAGCTTTGCCTCTCGAAGGCGATTATTATTCGGATAAAAAAATGTTAAGAAGATTAGACCCTTTTATAAGTTTTGGAATATACGCGGGACATCATGCATTAAAACAAGCGGGAATAGAACCTAAAAGCGGATTCGACCCTTTGAGAGCGGGCGTTATTATAGGAAGCGGAATCGGAGGCGTGACTACTTTATTACAAAATCACAATGTGATATTGTCTGAAGGACCAGGCAGAGTGTCTCCTTTCTTTGTTCCTATGCAAATAATAAATATGACGGCGGGATTAATATCTATCGAATACGGAATGAACGGACCAAATTATAGCGTTGTGACGGCATGCGCTTCTTCAAACCATTCCATAGGTTTGGGTTATAAACATATTAAAGACAACGAAGCGGATATTATGGTTGTCGGCGGAAGCGAGGCCACGATAAATCCTCTTACGATAGCGGGCTTTAATAACGCTCGGGCTTTATCGACAAGAAACGATGAGCCCGAAAAAGCTTCAAGACCTTTCGACAAAGGAAGAGACGGTTTCGTTATTTCCGAAGGAGCGGGAATATTGGTATTGGAAGAATACGAACATGCAAAAAAAAGAAACGCCAATATACTTGCCGAAATTTGCGGATACGGTTTTACAGCTGACGCTAATCATATTACGGCGCCTTTAGAAGACGGAGCTATGGGCAGTAGAGCGATGTCTTTGGCTATAGAAAGCGCTAAAATTTCGCCCGATAAGATAAATTATATAAACACGCACGGAACTTCTACTCCTACAGGAGATATAGCGGAGGTTAGAGCGATTAAAAAAGCTTTGGGCGAAGACAACGCTAAAAAGATAAAAATAAATTCTACAAAATCTATGATTGGGCATGCGCTCGGAGCGGCTGGCGGAGTCGAAGCGGTTGCAACAATTATGAGCATTATAGATTCTAAAGTTCATCCTACAATAAATATTGACGAGCAAGATTCAGAGTGCGATTTGGATGTCGTGCCAAATACGGCGCAAGATTATAAAATAGAATACGCTATAAGCAATTCTTTTGGTTTTGGAGGACATAACGCTTCAATCGTATTTAAAAAAATATAAAATCAAAAAGATAAAGCTTATAGAATAATAAAGAGGCGATAAAAAATTAAATTTGTCATTAAAATATAATTTTATTTCACACATTCAAGGACGGACGAGGTTAAGACTTCGCCCGTTGTTTTTTAATTTGTCACTGCTATCGAATAAAACGAGGATGGCAATCTATTTTGTGCGGATTGCTTCGTTTTATTACGAAAACTCCAATGACAATTATTTAATTTAACTAAATAAAAAATGTTTAAAAATTCTTTATTTTCTATCTTTCAAATTTTCCAAAACCAATTCGGCTATTTGAACGGCGTTTGTTGCAGCTCCTTTTCTTAATTGGTCTCCCGCGCAAAATAAAGTCAAAGAATTTTTAGCGCTTATATCCTCTCTTATTCTGCCGACAAATACCAAATCTTGATTAGTCGTATCCAAAGGCATAGGATATTGAAATTTTGCGGTATTGTCCACAACTTTAACGCCTTTCGCTTTCGACAATAATTCTCTCGCTTTTTTAGGAGTTATTTTTTTTGCCGTTTCTATCGTTATAGATTCGCTATGGCTTCTGAATACGGGAACTCGAACGCAACTGCAATTAACTTTCAAATTTGGAGAATGAAGTATTTTTCTTCCTTCGTTTAGCATTTTCAATTCTTCTTTCGTATAACCGTTTTTATCGAAAGCGTCTATTTGAGGAATTAAGTTAAAACATATTTGATATTTAAAAGCGTTTATTTCAAATTTTTTTCCTTCTGCATAATCGCAAACTTGTTGTTGTAATTCTTCCATAGCTTCTTTACCGGCTCCAGATACCGCTTGATAAGTAGAGGCTATTATTCTTTTTATTTTTCCATATTTATGCAAAGGAGCTAAAGCGACTAACGCGATTATGGTCGTGCAATTTGGATTCGCTATTATTCCTTTATGTTTTTTTACATCTTCGGGATTGATTTCAGGAACTACCAAAGGAACTTTTTTATCCATTCTAAAAGCGCTGCTGTTGTCTATAACCACATTCCCAGATTTAACCGCAATCGGGCTTAATTTTTTACTTATATCGCTTCCGACAGCGACTAAAGTAATATCCATATTTTTAAACGATTTTTTATCCGCTTTTTCAATAGTATATTCTTTATTTCTGAATTTTACTTTTTTTCCCGCGTCTTTATTCCCAAGAAGTTTTAATTCGTTAATTGGAAATTCTCTCTCTTCCAAAATTTTTAACATTTCTTTGCCAACCGCCCCAGAAGCGCCTAATAAACATAAATTAACTTTTTTCATAAAACGAATTACCCTGCCTTTTTAAAATTATTTTTTACTTGAATATAATATAATAATTAGGATATAAAAACAAGTGGCATAATTATAAATATTGTTTTTTTATTAATTTCATTTTAAAATACGAAATCAAGGAAATTATTATGACAAATATATTAGTTATCGGACTTGGATTAATCGGCGGTTCTTTCGTTAAATCTTTGAAAAATAAAAATTCTAAAAAAAATAATTATAGAATTTGGGCTATAGATAAAAATAAAAAAAATATAGAATCGGCTTTGAAAGATAAATATATTGAAAGAGGTTTTTGTAATTATTCAAAAATAAAAGAAGTTTTCGGTTTTGCGGACATTATTATAATTTGCGCTTTTCCTTCTGTCGCGTTGAATATAATAGAAAAGTATAAGGATTTAATAGACGATAAAAAAATACTATCCGATTTTTGCGGAGTGAAAAAAGATATTTTTGACGCCGTTTCAAATAAAAAATATGTAGGACTTCATATTATGGCGGGAAAAGAAAAAGGAGGCTATATTAATTCTTCCGAAAGTTTATTCAAAAATTCAAACGCTATAATATTGTCAAACGATAAAGCCAAAAAAGAAGATATAAAAAAAATAGAAAAATTATCGAAAGACATCGGCTGCGGAAAAATTATTTTTTCAACGGCTAAAAAACATGATTATATGATAGCCTTCACAAGTCAGCTTATGCATATTATCGCATGTTCAATCGTAAATCATAATCAATTTTTAGAATCGTTAGGATACGAGGGAAACAGTTTGGTCGACCATACGAGAGTGGGAACTATAGACGCAAATATGTGGAGCGAATTATTTTTGTATAATTCAAAATACTTGTCGGATTCGCTTTCGGAATATATAAATCGTTTGGAAGATTTTAAAAAGGCGCTCGATAAAAAAAATACTAACGAATTAAAAAAATTAATGATTAATTCAAATAAAATAAAATCAAAATGGCTTAAAAGAAAAAATAATATAAAGTAAAAAATAAAAATTATCTATAATTCGTAAATTGCAAAGGAATCGGATAATCTTTTTCTTTTATCATATTAATAACCGCTTGCAAATCGTCTTTTTTCGCTCCCGATACTCTTATTTGCTCGTCTTGTATGCTCGCTTGAACTTTCAATTTCATTTCTTTAATATCTTTTACTATCGTTCTTGCCAAATCTTTATCTATTCCGCTTACAATTTCATTTATTTCGCGAATCGAATCTCCCGCCGCTTTTTCTTTTTTCTTCTCTCTCAAACATTTTTGATTGAGTCCTCTTTTGATAAATTTTTGAAATAAAATATCTCGAACTTGATTAAGAACGAAATCCGCTGGAACGTTTATCGTAATGGTTTTTTCTCCTTTGTTTAATTCTATAGTTATATTTTGTCCCTTAAAATCGAAACGATTATTTATTTCTTTAATGGCTACATTAACGCAGTCGTCTATTACTTGCATATCCACTTCAGAAACTATATCAAAACTTGGGTCTTTTGGCATAATTATCTCCTTAATTATTTTTAGTTATTTTTTAATAATTTATTATATAATTTTTTATATTCTTTAGCCGTTTTTAAAAGCGAATAATCTTTATTCATAGCGTTATAAATAAGCTTATTCCAAACCTTTTTATTATCATATGTCTTAAAAGCAAAATCCATAGTATCGACAAAATCATTAACCGAATAATTATTGAAAACGAATCCCGTAGCTTTATTTAGCGATTTAGAATCTTTATAATTTATAACCGTATCTTTGAGTCCACCAACGGAATGAACAATTGGCAAACTTCCATATTTCATGCTATAGATTTGATTGAGACCGCATGGCTCGAATTTGCTCGGCATTAAATACATGTCGCTTCCCGCCGTTAATCTATGAGCGAGCGATTCGTCAAAATCGAAAATCACTTTTATATTTTTCGTTCTATTCGCCCGCTTTATAAATTCTTCTTCAAAATTTTTGAAATAATTATTTTTAGAAAATAAGAAAATAAAATTTCCGTCATAAGTGGAAAGTTCAAAAAACGAAGAATATATTAAATCGAGTCCTTTCTGTGGGTCGAATCTTGAAATCATAGTCGTTAGCGGAAAATTTTTATTCTTTAAATTAAATTCTCTATATAAAGAATTTCTTATAAGTTTTTTCTTTTTTAGGCATTCTTCCACAGAGTTAATATTCGAGTTTGCGCTATAATGATGTTTAATATATTTGTCGTTTTTTGGATTCCAAGAATTGTCGTTTACTCCGTTTAATACTCCGAATAATTTATAAGAATTTTCGGCAAGCAAATTATTAAGCCCAAATCCTTCGCTTTGAATTTCTTTAGCGTAAGAAGGACTAACGGTAGTTATTAAATCGGACAAAATTATTCCAGCTTTTATAAAGCTCACTTTTCCGTAAAATTCCAATCTGCTATGAACAAAAAATTTCCAAGATATATTTAGCAAATTATAAATATTCGTTTCAAAATTTCCTTGATATGCAAGATTATGAATAGTAAAAACTACTTTCAAATTTTTCAAAGCTTCTTCTTCGTTATAAATTTCTTTTATATAAAGAGCGATTAAAGAACTCTGCCAATCGTTTAAGTGAATTATATCCAATTTAAATTTTTCTTTTTTGTATAAATGAATTATTAATTTAACAACCGTTTTTGAAAATAAAATAAATCTGCTCGCGTTATCTTCGTAATCTTTTCCATTTTCCGAATATAATCCGTTTCTATTAAAAAATCTATCCTGCTTTATAAAGTAAACCGTTATATTTGAATTTTCGGGATGCTTTATTTTTATAATTTCAACTTCGATATCGTTTTTATCATGTTTTATTTTAAGTTTCGCATATTCGCTTTTTTTGTCTACGAATTTATAATTATCTTTATATAAAGGAACTATCAAAGAAGAATCGATTTTTATAGAATTTAAAGCGATAGGCAAACTGCCCGCAATATCTCCCAATCCGCCAGTTTTTGAAAACGGGTAAGCCTCGCTTGATACCATAAATAAATTCACATCTATACCTGAAAAATCATCGCTATGTCTATATTACTATAAAAACGAATAAATGTCTATTATTATTTTTTTATTTAATATTTCAACAATTATAATATTATAGATTTATATTAAAAAGAAAATATAAGAAATTAAGAAAAATACCGATAATTATATTGATGATAATGTATGACATATATATTTATAGCATCGCCGTTATATGCTTTTTATTAGTTGTTTTACTAGCTATAAAAATACTTTTTAGAGATAAGAATAAAATAAAAGCCAAAAAAAATATGTTAAAAAAGATTTCCGAATTAAAAAAAGGTTTATCAGACGATTCGGAAGATTATGATTCTATGTATCAACTTGCTTATCTTGAAGACAAAACTGGAGATTATGAATCCGCTTTGGATATATACGATAAACTCGCATATACTGGGTATTTAGATAATTTACCCGATACCGAAACGCTTCAAATATGCAAAAGATTGGAAGATAAATATGACAGATTAAACGAGAAAGAAAAAAGTTTTGAATATTTGACTAAAATAATAAAATTAGACCCGAATAATAGTTTTTATCTCATAAAAATAGGCACTATATTGGGAGAAAACGGCTATAATTTAATAGCATCGAATTATTTTAATAAAGCCTTACTTTCAAAAAATGAATTCGAGGTAGAAAGCCTTAAAGTTGCGACTTTTTCATTCTTCAGTATTAAAGATTATGGCAAATCAATAAAATTTCTAGAAGAATTCTACAAAAGAATATTAAAATATTCAAATAGAAATGCCATTGAAGTTCACAACATAGAAAAAAGTTTAATATCTATGTATATAATTTTAGACGAACTTAATATAGCGAAATCTTTTATAGAATCCGTTTTAATAGAAAAGAATATAGACGAGGATTTTAAATTCTATATAAATAGAATGTATTTGTTTATTCTTTATAAATTAGGAGATAATGATAAATTTAAAAAAGTTTATAAAAATGTGTTTGAATCATATTCTATAAACGATGCCAATATTAACTATTCAGATTTGATATTAGACTACTCTTTTTATTCTTATTTTTTAAGAGAAATTGAATTTTCGATAAAATATTTTAATATTATCAAATCTTTTAATCAGTCTAAATTTAATATTTACGATATAGATACGATATTAAAATATTTAAATCAAATAACCAAAGCTAATTATCAATTAATGCTTTTAAGGGATATAAAAAATTCGGATGAAAATAAATATATAAACGATAATTATGAAAAGTATATAGATAAGGCAAATATAGAAACTTGGGAAAATTCAATTAATATGTGGGAAAACTCTTTTGTCGATTTATCTTATATGTCGAATTTAATACAAGTGGAAAAAACTATTAATATAGACGGTAAAATATTGGAGAGTTTAAAAAATGCCGTAGATTCCGCCGAATATTCGAATAATAAAATATTGACTAAAAAAGTCGATAAAATATACGATTTGGATATAAACGAATTTAGAAAATTATGTAAGAATATAATAACATCGAAACTTTCCTGCGTAATAGCTCAGGAATACGAAGATAAATTCAATAATAATATTAACGGAGACGAAATAAATTTTTTAGCCTATAACATTAAAGGTAGTAAAAAAGATTTAACTTTAATATCGTTCAAACGTTGGAAAAAATCTTCAATCGGCGAGCTGATGGTTAGGGATTTCTATATGATGGTTAATGAAGTTGACGCCAAAAACGGAATATTAATAGTTCCGATAGAATTGAGCAATAGCGCAAAAAGTTATGTTTCTCATAATGATAGAATTACGGTTTATTCTAGAGACCAATTCAATAATCTTTTGAAAGATGAAAAATTATAAAATCTATTTTTTATCATTAACCTATTGACAATTTATTAATTTATGTTATTCTTACTTAAAAATAATGAAAGAGTAAATTATTTATGATTAATAAAAATACTATAAATTAGCATACTATAATTTCGTTAAGCAACGCATACCACAATTATATCTAAACAATAATTTTAAATTTCATATATCGCAATTTTTTAAGGCATTTAATTTTTTAAGTGTCTGTTTCGTATTGCAAAATATATTTTCTTTTGTAAAAAATTCTTCGTCATTGTCATTTGCCGAAGGCATCCAGACGGAACGAGGATTTGAAAAATCCGCGACAAGGTCGGGCAGTCGCCAAGTAATCTATTCTAATTTGGATTGCTTCAGCAATGACTATAAAAATAATTCAGTTAAAACCTTTTTAACTTCAATAACCTTCGATAGCTTATCAAGGAAATTAAAAAATCCTTGTTTAGTTATAAAAATCTTATCTAAAATGAGGAATTCAATGAAGAATTCTAAAAAATTATTTCTTATCGTTTTATCAGTTTTAGCGCTAGCTTTTATTTCTTGTAAAGATAAAGGCACAGACCCAACAACATTTAAACCCACTCAATTAGTCGGAACTTGGAACGATACGGATGGACAAGGATTGAGTTTTACTTTCAGCGACGCGGGAGAAATAGATTTTGGAAGTAAAGCTAAAATAACAGAATGGGATGCTAATAAAGATAAAGAATTTAATGAATGGACGGTAACTATAGTAGTTAATTCTTTCACAGGTTCAGGAAATGTATCTATGACTTTCAAATTCACAAGTGCATCTGAGTGCCAAGTTTCAGGAGAAGGCGTAACTGTTAATTTTAAAAAATCATAAGGCTTAAAAACTAATAAACTGATAAAAATTGATAAGATAAGAAAAAGGCATCGTATTTTAGGGCGATGTCTTTTTTAATTTTTATTGCTAACGGCACAAATAGAGTGTGGCGGGCTTTCACTTTGCGCGTTATAGATAAGCTTGGTTAATGAAGCTATATTTGACTAATTTCATAATTTATTATACGATATTCAAATTGTATTTTAATTAAGAGGTAAAACTATGGCAGAAATTAAAAATTATTATTTCTCTTCCGAGTCTGTAACGGAAGGCCATCCTGATAAGA
>CAKVCG010000061.1 GCA_934725525.1 uncultured Brachyspira sp.
AGGAGCGAGACGAAATAAAAATCATAATTATTTTATCGCCACAAATTCTATGTGCGAACTTTTATCGAAAAAATATAATTCTGTTGAAGAAGGAGTTTTTGATATAATGAAAATTGATAATGTAGAAAACTCAATAAACGAATTAAAAAGATTGTCAGAAAATTACGAAGATAATACAACTGCATTGGGATTGATAAATCTATTTTATGTCAACGACAAATATTAATTCTTTTATTAAGAGAAAGTGAAAATTATCTTACTCTTTGCCATTATTCAATAAAAAAACGGTTTATACAATTAAGTATAAACCGTTTCTTGAATGTGTGAAAAATTATATTTATATTATAATGTCAACTAATCTTATTATTTTTTAGCTATAGGCATAGAAACACTCACTCCTCCGCCAATCTGCTCAAACGTTCCTTGAGTGTCGCTACTGAAAGTAAAAATTAATTCTCCACTAACGCCTTCCATAGTCACCGTAGCGGAATAATTTGTATCGCTCTTTTTTGTTATAGCGGATGAAGGAACTTGCATACCCTTAGCAGGTATCAATATGAACGAGCCGTCAGTATTTATGGTAATAAATTTAATTTCTGTTCCAGTATTTTCTGGGTCGCCCCACCAATCTCCCGCATAATAGGAGAATGTTCTTTCCTCTTTCGTATCTCCGCTATTTGGGTCTTCGTTCGATTTACAGCTTATAGATAAAGCCATAACTAAAGCTCCTACAACCATGTAGGTAAATAATTTTTTTGTTTTTAAAATATTCATTTTAAAAATCTCCTTTTGAATTTAATTTTTTTATAACTAAACAGAGATTCCTCTCTGATAAGCTATCAAACTTTTTAAGATACCCGCAAAGAGCGGACAATATATAAATTGATTTAATGAAAAGATTTTTGCAATAGAAAAGAGCGAAAAGTTTAAATGATTGGCGACATGACATGACATGACATGACATGACATGACATGACATGACATGACATGTTAACTGCGTTTTTAATCATTTAAATCCTCGCTTTTAAAATTTCTTTTTTAGTTTTATTTAATCAATTTTTAAATTCAATCAAATAAATATTTTCAAATTATACAATATTTAAAAAAATTTGTCAACTATTTTTTTTAACTTATGAACGAATTGAAGCAATCCAAAATAATAAAATTTCTTTTCTAATAACGAGGGGGGCACTCTGTGCGCCGTTGGCAACCCCTTGCGTGCTTTTTATTATTGCTTCCTTCTGCAACTGCACACAATGGGCTTCCTTACAGGACGCAGAGCGACTGCCACATTGTTATTAGGATTATTAACTAATTCTGATTGGATTACTTCGCATTAAAAATGCTCATAATGACAAAGTCGGTCGAAGCAAAAAAATAAAAAGCGCATCCCATAATTGAGATACGCTTTTTTAATTTCTTTTTAATTATCAAATTTATTTTCAAAATTCTTAATATTATAAAAGAGATTTTGCAGCTTTTAACGCCGCTTCATAATCTGGTTCGTTTGTGATTTCTGGAACATATTGAACATATTTAACCGTATTGTCTTTATCCAATACGAATACGGCTCTTGTTAAGAGTTTCAATTCTTTTATAAGAGTTCCGAATTTTTTTCCAAAATCCCTTTCCGCATAATCGGACAATACTATATGCGAATTAGCGTTTGCGGCGGCGCACCATCTCGCTTGAGCGAAAGGCAAATCCAAAGAAACCGTTACAACTGTCACTCCGTTCAAATTAGCCGCTTCTTTATTGAATCTTTTAGTTTGCAAATCGCATACTGGCGTGTCCAAAGATGGCACAGACGATATGATTTTTACGGTAGAACCAGCATCCGAAAGAGACCAAGCGCTTAAATCCGTTTTCGCTCCGGTAAAATTAGGGGCTTTCGCGCCTTCCGTTAAAGCCTCTCCTTCCAAATGAACTTCTCCGCCTTGAAATGTTATTTTCATTTTTGTTTCCTCCAAAAATTAACTTAATTATTTAATAATAATGATTACTAATAATATATTATTTATAAAATAAAGTCAATAAAGAATATCAAAATTAAGTTTGAATATTAAGAGACTTGACAAATTATAAAAAATTACTTAAACTGAAAATTGACTAATAATTTTATTAGCTTTAAAGTGGATATTATTATAAACATTATGAAATTATTTTTAATTTATCTATTAAGTATCATAACTATTTTCGGTTGTAAAAAAGTAAATATTTTAGCCCCAACCTATGTTCCGCCAGAAACTCAATTTAAAGTTTATACAAATTTATTTCCTTCCGAATTAGATATTAATCCGCAACTCGCAAAAGACGGCGAAGTGTTTGGAGGATTTAGAAAGAAATTCATATATAAAGGCGAATGGTATATATTGGCTGATTATAAATATATTTACGATAAAGCGAATAAAACTTTAACGACAAATGCAAGAAATGTCATTCTTAAAATAGAAAACGATGAAAAAATAACTATTTATCATGAAAATACCGATTCGCAGGCTTGGAATCATTTAGTTTATAATATGAATGTAATAGAAAGCGATAAAGTCATATACGAACCTTATACTTATTATAGTAATTATAATCTCAAAGGGATTAAGTTTCCTCATGGTTTTTATGATGGTGGCACTTTTTATTACGATAATAGAATTACCGTTAATGATATATTTTATTCTTCAAAAAATTTAATCAGATGGATTACAAACGGAAGCTCAAGAAGTTTTTATCATAAATTACCCGACATTAAAGCCAATAATTGGCAGGGCGAATGGGGAATGTGTAAATTTACAATTATTCGCTTCAAAAAATATATATATGTTATAGGGTTGGAAGAGACTTTTGGCGAACAAAATCATAGATTTCTAAGAAAAACTAATTTACCTCCATGCGTAAGGAGTAAAGATAAGTATTATAGAATTTCTGAAAATAAGGATTATGGCGGAGCGGTTGGTTGGGAAGAATATCCAACTCCTTGGGGGAAACGAACAGCTTTAAATATAAAATATGATAGTAAAAAAATATACGCTACAGACGGATATATTTCAGGAAATGCACATGACCAAACAACAGGCGCTATTACTTGGACAAACTTTTCTACAAATGTCATTGATAAATCCGTATATAGCACTACTGACGGGATAAATTGGAATATAGAAACCGACTTAAGAGCTTATAGTAATGCCCAATATGATGGTAGGGTGGCAAATTTTCCCAAAGATAAGAAAAGAACTAAAACTCCCGCAGAGCCAGTTTGGATTAAAGATAACGATAAAAATTTTTATTACAAATCCGCTAATACTACTTTAACTCTTAATAGAAAAACTTATTATTTGCCTATTCCTCCCGCAAACGAAATAATGGAAGCGGCAAAAAGAGGCGAGACGAATTTTACAATAACCGAAAAACATATACTAAACGGCGGTTATAATCAATTTATGGTGTCGGATACAAGTCCGTATATTTCCGAATATGATTGGAAATTAATCGCTCCTTTGGAATATACGGGATATTCTATAATTTGGCAAATTGGAGATGCAAATATGCTTTTCAATATAAACGGAAAAATAATTCAATTAATGGATTATTCGAAAATAAATTATTTTCTTAATTCTACTTATTCGGATTATCTGCCCGTTATAAACGAATTAAAAAGCAAAGCGAGAAAGCAAAGACAATACGCTGAAAGATATAATAGCTATTATGATTATTATCAAGCTATGTATTACGAAGCTCAAGCCGATATGATAACGGAGATTTTTAATAATATAGAATATATAATACCAGAACAAGCCATAACGCATTATAAAATAGAGTTTATACCTCATTAAAAATTAAATTAAAATTAATAAAATAATTTTTTGTTATTATATTATATTGATTTTTTAATTTATAAATTATATTATATAGTAGAATATTATGTTTATTTTTTATTATGTTTTTAAATTTATAAACCAAGTTATGTAAATGAAATTAAAAAATTTTAATATTTTGAATATTATAGAGGCGTTTTTTTTATGCTTTAATTTAGTATATGCGAGTATAAATCCGCTTTTTAATATAAATCTGTCCGATATGCAAACATTTAATATTAATAATAAACCTTCTACAAATTTAGAATCTACAAATAGGATACATGAACTTTATATAGAACAAACGGCTTCGGGAGGTTATAATCCCGTTAAATTCAATGCCGAGACAAAATTATATTATAGAATGTCTTTATATAAAGATAGAAACGGTTTTTTATGGGAAGGAAATAAAATGGAATTTGGAGTAGAAAATAATTTTTCATTATCTTCCGATACGATAGGATTTTTTACCGATATAAGACCTTTATCTTTTTTTGGCATAAGAGCGTCAGCGTATTTTATAATAATGTATAACGCTATGAATTACGGTTATGCGGGGTTCTATACAAATAAAGATATAGACTATTCGGCAAAAGCTTTATTCGATATGCAAAAATACGATTCGTTCGGTTTTATGTTTAATATCTCTCCTTATTTAGTTTTTAAATTGCCTAATTTTATAATTATAAATAATTTTAGTCTTAATTATATTTTTGCGGGAGATAAAGATTATTATTACGAACCGAGAACGGCTATCCTACATAAGCGGAGCGAATTTGAAATTATGGACGAAGTATTTATGCTAGCGAATATTAATCCCGTATATTTGGGAGGATATTACGATTTAACCTATCTTCTTAATTCAAAGATAATGACTCATAAATTGGGTATTGTAGGAATAGTTTATTTTAATTTTTTACAAAACCGATTAAAATTTAATGTTCTTCTAACTGGAGGATTGCATATTGGACTTCCAAATTATAATAGCAGAACTTTTATAGAAGCTAAATTGGCTTTAGCCTATAAAATAATATAAATAATTTAATGGATTTTTTATGATAAAGAAGAAATTGATACCCGATAAATATTTGCTTGTAATATATATAGCCTTATTAATAGCGGGACTTCTGGCGATTTATGGAGCGCAAATCGTCCATGAACCAAACGGACAATATTTTGAAAATCACTTGCATTTGCTTATATTTATGCTCGTTATAACGATTTTCATTTTAATACTTCCCGACTTTTTTAATTTTCTTGATAAAATAGTGCCTTTATTATTGGTTGGGACTTTATTATTATTGATAGCCGTTTTAATATTCGGCATAACCGTTCCGGGTAGTTATGCAAAGAGATGGCTTTTAATCGCTTCGAGTTTTACTATTCAGCCTTCCGAAATAGCGAAGATAACGACTACAATATATTTGGCGAGCGTTTTAAGCAAAAAAGGAGAGAAACTTTTTGACTTAAAAAAAGGGTTGTTTCCGCCTCTTATAGTCCTGCTGCTTATTTCAGTTCTTATATTGGTAGAGCCAGACTCTGGAACGGCTTTATTATTTGCAATGGTAGGCTTTTCAATATTTTCTTATGCGGGAATTCCGACTAAAAATTTAATAATATCCGCAATATTCCTTTTGCTATTATTTACTATTTTTATATTTAATGTTCCTTATATGAAAAGTAGAGTGAACGCTTATTTTGACCCGCAAAATCAATCGGAAGAGGATATATATCAGACAAGAAGGGCGAAATTGGCTTTCAATTACGGCGGAATTTCTGGTATTCCAGATGAAAATATTCTGGAAGTAAGCACTCATTTGCCAGCCGCTTTAACCGATTTTATATTCGCGTCCGTTTCTCAAAGATACGGTTTAATCGGAGATGCGATAATACTTCTTTTGTTTTTTTCGTTTACGATAAGAGGATTTATAATATCGTCTCGGATTAAAGATTTGTTTTTGAAAAATATTTCTTTCGGAATAACAATATTTATAAGTTTGCAGGCATATTTAAATATTATGGTGGCGACTCTTATGATTCCAACTACGGGAATGCCTCTTCCGATAATAAGCTACGGGAGAAACGCTTTAGCCGTAAATATGATTATGTTTGCTATGCTATTAAAAATAACTCAAAGGAGAGAGGCATGAATATAATATTATGCGGAGGAGGGACCGCGGGACATATAACGCCCGCTATTTCAATATACGACTTTTTAAAAAAATCTGGTTATAATCCTCGTCTCGTTGTGGCGGTAAGAGATTATAGTCTTATCCCAAATCATTATAATTTCAACAGCATAAATATAAAAGCTCCTGGAAATACATTTAAAAATATAGCTTTTATATTGAGATTTATTCCCTCTTTACTAAAGGCAAACGATATAATAGAAAAACATAAACCCGTTTGCGTAATCGGAATGGGAGGATATGTGTCGCTTCCCGTTTTGTATATGGCAAAAAGAAAAAAGATTCCAATTTTTTTATGCGAACAGAATTCAATTCCCGGAAAAGTAAATAGAATATTTTATAAATATGCAAAATGCAGTTATTTAACTTTTTCAAAAAGTTTGGAATATATGCCAAAAGGAAAAGTTTTTGGAAATCCCGTCAGAGAAGATTTTTTTGTGGTTAATAGAGAAAGCGCAAGAAATGTAATGCGATTAAAAGAAAACGAAAAACTGCTCGTAATCATGGGAGGTTCGCAAGGCTCTTTGAAATTAAACGAATTATTTTTTGAATGCATAAAACCTATTCAATCTAAAGTGGAAAATTTGCGTATAGTTTGGCTTGCCGGTCCGAAATGGGCAAATCAAATGATTGAAAAAGTTAATATGGCAAAAATGGAAAATATAACCGTTCATAGTTATTATAGAGATATGCCGACTTTGATGCATGCGGCGGATTTTATGGTTTCGAGAGCTGGAAGCAGTTCTATAAGCGAAATACTTGCCGTTAATCTCCCTTCGATTTTAATTCCGTTTCCTTATGCGGCGGATAATCATCAATATTTTAACGCTTTGGATTTGTCAAATAAAGATATGGCTTATTTGATAGAGGAAGCCGATTTGGATAAAGACAAATTAAGCAATATCATAATAAAAAATTTGAATAATGCCGAAAGGTTGGAAATTATGCGAAACAATATTAAGAAAAATTTTACTGCAAAAGCGGTTTCTTCCATAGTTACGGATATCGTTAATAATTTGGAAACGGAAAATTTAAAAAATAAGAAATAAAAAAATAATTATACTAAATCGAATTGGAATTTGAAATATGTTTACGATGTTTAAAAGAAAAAAAGAAAAAATACATTTTGTGGGAATAGGCGGAATAGGAATGAGCGCGATTGCAAGCGTCCTTAACGCTATGGGTTATACTATTAGCGGAAGCGATTTGGCGAAAACGGAAAAAACTAAATCTTTGGAAGAAAGCGGAATAAAAGTTTTTTACGGGCATAAGGCGAGCAATATAAAAGACGATATTATAGCCGTTGTCACTTCTTCGGCGATAAGTCCGACAAACGAGGAAATAATCGAAGCGAAGAAAAAAAAGATTATGGTTATATCTAGAGGCGAAATGCTTGCCGAACTCATGCGATTAAAATACGGAATAGCGATTTCAGGCTCTCATGGAAAAACTACGACTACATCTTTAATAAGTCAAATAATGGTTTACGCGGGGCTTAATCCAGTTTGTATAATCGGAGGAAATCATTTTAATTTGAAAAGCAACGCGTTATGCGAAGATTTGGATAGCGAATATATGGTTTGCGAGGCTGACGAAAGCGATGGAAGTTTTTTAAGATTGTCCCCAGTTATTAATGTTGTGACGAATATAGACAACGACCATTTGGATTATTATAAGAATGTTGAGAATTTGAGAGTGGCGTTTTTGGAATTTATAAATAAAGTTCCATTTTACGGATGTTCTTTTTTATGTTTCGAGGATGCGGTGGTTAAAGATTTGTCGAAAAGCGCGGTGAAAAAATATTATTCCTACGGTTTTTCGGAAGAATACGATTTTTATGTCGATAAAAATTCGATAAAAATAGAAACTCCAACTACTTATTTTACCGCTTATTATAAGAATGAATCTTTGGGAGAATTTGAAATTCCATTAATCGGAAATCATAATATTTTAAATTCTCTCGCTTCTATTGGAGTCTGTTGTCATTTGGATATTGACATAAAAATCATAAAAGAAGGACTCAAAACATTCGAGGGAGTAGGAAGAAGATTAAATAAATTATACGACAAAGAGATAATTATATTTGACGATTACGCTCATCATCCGACCGAGATAAAGGCTACTCTCTCTTCGGTTAAATCGGCTTATAAAGATAGAAGAATTATCGCCATATTTCAACCTCATAGATACAGCAGAACGGAATTATTATTGAATTACTTTAAGGACGCTTTCAAAGATGTCGACAACCTAATAATCACGGATATTTACGCTGCGGGAGAAAACGCAATCTCGGGAATAAGCGGAGAGACAATTTACGGTATTGTAAAAAACGAAAATAATAAAGCGAAATATATACAAAATATAGAAGATATAATTCCCGAACTTGATAAAATGAAAAGAGACGGCGATATAATTTTGACTTTGGGAGCGGGAAATATTTCGAGGATAGGCAACGAATATTCTAAAAAACTATCTTCAAGTTAACATACTTTATAAATTTATTAATAAAATATTCGATAATAATTTGTATACTTAATACTTACCAAAGGATTTTTTATGATACTAAATGTTGCTAAATCGGATTATGAATATATATATTTTTTACTTGACGAATTCAGCGATTATTTACAAACATTAAACTACGCCGCTTTTACCATAAACAGTTATAATAAAGATTTAAGAGAATTTATAAGGTTTTTAAAGAAAAAAGATATCGCTTTTGAAGAGGCAAATCATTATTCTATTCGAGATTATTTAAGTTCTCTAAAAAGTAAAAATTTAACCAATGCCACTGTATCGAGGCATTTATCTTCTATAAAAAAATTCTATAAATATATGTTGAGAAACGGATATTCGGATAAAACGAGAATAGTTAATATGAGAAGCCCTAAAAAAGAAGAGCATGTAGCTAAATTTTTATCTGTTTCCGATATAGATAGAGTTCTTTCTATAGAAGACGATAAAAATTTTACATTAATAAGAGATAAAATGATGGCTTTATTTATGTATACGATAGGATTGAGAGTATCCGAGCTTGCATCAATAAAATTAAGTATGATAAAAAAAGGCGCAAAAATTTTAAGAATATGCGGTAAAGGTTCAAAATTTAGAGATATTCCATTACTTCCTATTATATATGATAATTGGGATAAGTATATGAACGCTAGAAATTCGATACAAAGAGAAAATAATATATATAGCGATTATCTTTTTATTAATAGATTCGGAAAACCGATAAGCGATAGAAGTATAAGAACATCTATGAAAAGATTAATGAGAAACGCACATATATCTATAGATTTTTCGCCTCATACTTTAAGACATACTTTTGCGACTCATCTTCTTAATAATGACGCTGAAATTAGGGGAGTGCAAGAGCTATTAGGGCATGAAAGTATATCGACTACTCAAAGATATACGCATATTACCAATACAAGATTATTCGAGGTTTATAATAAATTTCACCCTCATTCTGGACATTAATATAATCTATCTTTTATCAAACTTTATAATAAAATAAACTTGATATTTTTATGAAATATCCTATAATTCAATTATTATGATAAAGATAAATTTTAGTTTCATGAAGCCAAGCCAAGCCAAGCCAAGCCAAGCCAAGCCAAGCGATAACTTTAAAATTTTTACATTTCCCTGCATTCTTTTCAGGGCGATTTTCTATTGCATTTTTTAAGGCGGAATATTTATGAAAAAGAAAATTGCCTTACTATTATGCTCTACTGGAAACGAAGCCTTTGCGGTTGGAAATGTAATTATCGGAGCGAAAAAATATTTATTTCAAAATTTGAGCGCCGAAGATTACGATATAATATTTTTAACAGACAAACTTGAAAGCAAAGACGAAAACGCTCTTAAAAATATTTTTCCAAGAATAATAATTAAAATATATAAATCGCC
>CAKVCG010000062.1 GCA_934725525.1 uncultured Brachyspira sp.
CAGGTCAGACAGGAGTCGAACCTGCAACACCCAGTTTTGGAGACTGGTGCTCTACCAATTGAACTACTGACCCATAAAAATTATCTTGAAACCTTAAGCTCTTTATGAACCGTATGTTTTCTATCATGCGGACAGTATTTTTTTAATTCAAGTTTCTCCTGAACATTTTGTTTATTTTTAGTAGTAATATAATTCTTTCTTTTACATTCCGTGCATTGCAAATGTATTTGTTCTGTTTTTACTTTAGCGCCTGCCATCTTCACTCCTTCAAAAAAGACTAATAAAGCCTACAATTTACAAGGTAGTCAATTGTATACTTTATTAAAATTTTTGTCAAGCTAAAAATTTGATAATTATATAATAAATTAAAGCTAAATTTATTTTTTAATTAACCTAATTAATTTATATACATTTTTTCAAATAATAGTATAATTATAAAAACTTTATTTAAGGATTTTTTATGATTGATGTAAAATTAATAAGGGAAAATATAGAATTAGTAGAAGAAAATTTAAGAAAGCGAAGAAGCAAAGTTTCTTTAGACAAATTAAAATCTTTGGAAAGCGAAAGATTAGAATTATTAAAAGAAGTGGAAAGCGACAGAGCGAAAAAAAACGAATCTTCAAAAAAAGTCGGCGAATATATGAAAGCTGGCAAAAAAGAAGAAGCCGAAAAAATAAAAGAGGAAATGAAATTATTTGTAGAATCCTTAAATAAAAAAGAAGAAAAATTATCCGAACTCGAAGAAAAAGTTAATAACGAAATACTTTATCTACCGAATATACTTTCAGACGAAGTGCCAGAAGGGGACGATGAAAAAAGCAATAAAGAAATAATAAGATGGGGAGAGCCTCGAAAATTCGATTTTGAAGTTAAAGACCATGTCGATATTGCGGTTGGACTGAATATACTCGATATTGAAAGAGCGGTTAGAATGTCAAGAACTCGTTTTTCTTTAATGAAAGGAAAAGGCGCGGCGCTTGAAAGAGCTTTGATTAATTTTATGCTAAAAAAACATACTACCGAACATGGCTATACGGAATATATTCCTCCTATTCTCGTCAATTCAAAAGCTATGACGGGAACGGGAAATTTGCCGAAATTTGAAGAAGATTTATTTAAAACTACTGACGACCCCGCTTTATATTTAATACCTACAGCGGAAGTCCCGTTGACAAATATTTATAGAGAAGAAATCATACCGGAAAGCATGCTTCCGATTTACGCGACCGCTTATACTCCTTGTTTTCGTTCGGAGGCGGGTTCTTACGGAAGAGATATGAGAGGTCTAATAAGACAGCATCAATTCGATAAAGTGGAACTTGTAAAAATATGCGCGCCAGACACTTCAAAAATGGAACATGAAAAAATGCTTAAAGACGCCGAAAGTATTTTGCAGGCTTTGGAACTTCCTTATAGAGTTGTCGTTTTATCTTCGGGAGATATTGGAAATGCCGCTTATAAAACTTTCGATTTGGAAGTATGGCTTCCTTCACAAAATACATACAGAGAAATTTCAAGCGTAAGCAACTGCTGGGATTATCAGGCTCGCCGAATGCAAATGCGCGTGAAGAGAGGAGGCAAAACGGAATTAGTCCACACTTTAAACGGAAGCGGAATTGCCGTTGGAAGAACTTGGATTGCAATTCTTGAAAATTATCAGCAAGCGGACGGAACCGTGATAATTCCAGAAGCTTTAAGAGAATTCACTGGCTTTGATAAAATAGAAAAATAATAAATAAGATTGAAATAATTATTTTACCATATATAATGATATTATATATGGTAATAACTTTAAATTAAAAGATTTAAAAAGGAGAATAAAAATGGAACTACTGGCTTATATTTTGGCATCGGAAACAAGCGAAGAATTTTTTCAAGAGCTATTGAAAGAACTTTTTACCAAAGACGAAAGGGATATGATTTGGCAAAGGATGAAAATAGTCACATTGCTCAAGAAAAAGATACCGCAATACGAAATAGCAAAAATGCTTAACGCAAGTTTATGCTCTATTACAAGAGGAGCTAAAGAATTAAAAAAACCAAACAGCGCGTTATCGTTTATAGTAGACAAATATCTTATCAATAACGATAAATTTCAACAAAGTTTGAAAAAATCGTCACAGCAATAATAAAATAATCTCATCCGCATAATCAAAATATATTTTTTTTATAGATAAATATTCTTTTGAAATAGTAAAATATTTAATATGTTTATTTATTATTTTTGAATACTTATTTATAAAATCTTCTTTAAAAAGTTCCTTATAATATAAAAAATTTATTCCTTTTACGGTCCTTAAAGATAAAAATATAAATTCTCTTTTTCTTTTTTCTTTATCCAAATACTCGATATTCTTTGCAGGCGCTTTATTTTCCGACACAATCTCCAAATAATTTTTAATATTTTTTGTATTTTCGTATCTATTATTTTTATAACATCCAAAAGCTCCCGCTCCGATTCCCAAATAATCTTTCAAATTCCAATAACCGCTATTATGAATCGACTCGTAGCCAGAAACCGCGTAATTTGAAATTTCGTATCTTTTAAGTCCAAAATTTTCTATAGTTTCAGCGGCGATATTATAATAATTAACGGAATCCTCTTCGGTAGATAAAAATTCTTTCCATTTATTTTTAAATGAATCGTTAATCTCCAAATAATATAAAGAAATATGTTTTATATTAGGAATCAAATCGAATGCTCGAATTATATCTTTTTTTGATTGCTCTTTATCGTTTAGAGGAAGTCCGCATATAAAATCTACCGAAATATTTTCAACCCTCGATTTATTTATTAATCCCAAAGCGTTTATAATATCTTCCCTACTCGTTTGTCTGTTAATTATTTTTAAGCTATCTTCGTTGAAAGTTTGAATTCCAATCGAAAGTCTTATATTTTTTATTGACGATATAACTTTTAGAGAATCCATATTTATATCGTTAATATTAAATTCTACAGTTATTTCTTTTATTTCGTTTTTATCTTTATTGCTGTCGTTTATCGCTTCAAATAATTTCTCAAAAAAATATTCCAACATGTTTGCGCCTATTATAGAAGGAGTTCCGCCTCCGATATATATAGTTTCAATATCTTTGTTAAAATTATTTTTTAAATCGTTTATTCTAATCTCATATTCTTTTATTAAAGCGTCTAAATATTTTTTATACAAATCGAGAGAGTTCATATTGACTACGGAATAAAAATTACAATAACCGCATTTATGAGCGCAAAATGGAATATTTATATATAACATTTAGTTTTAATTATAAGAAATCTTTTAGAGAATTGAATCTTCTACAATACATTTTTCTTAAAGCTTTTTTTTCTATCTGGCGAACTCTCTCTTTTGTGAGGGAATACATTTTTCCAACTTCTTTAAGGGTTTTTCTATCTTCGTCTATCCCGTATCTCGCTTTTATTATAGTCTTTTCCATTTCATTTAAATCTTCAATAGCTATTTTCAATTCTTCTATAAATTCTTTATTCATAATAGTCGCTTCCAACCCCGAATCTTTATCATCTTCTATGACATTTACAAGTTTTTCTTTTATGCCTTCAAAATTATATTCTCTATCTAAAGAAACATAATCATTGCTAACCGCCATTATTTGTAAAACATCTTTAGGGTCTTTATCCAAAATATTTGAAATTTCGTTGACATCGGGAATATCTCCCGTTTTATAATATTTTTCATGAATCGTTCTTTCTATATCCACCAAATTTATAGCTTTATTTAACGGAAGCCTTATCAATCTTGATTTTTCGTTTATAGCCCTCAATATGCTCTGTCTAATCCAATAAACCGCGTAAGAAATAAAATGATAGCCTTTGTCTGGCTCGAATCTATCCGCCGCCATTATTAAGCCTAAATTACCTTCTTCTATTAAATCCTCCAGCAAAAGTCCGCTGTTTTTATATTGTTTAGCAATATTTATTACGAATCTTAAATTACTTTTTATTAACTTGGCTCTCGCTTCCATATCGCCTTCTTTCAATCTCTTTGTTAATTCTATTTCTTCTTCGCGAGTTAGAAGTTTTTCTTTTTTAGCATCTTCAAAATACAAAGCTATAGTATTTTCAATATTATCATTCTTTGTTTTATTAGGCGACATAAATCTCTTTTCTTATTTTACCTTTTTATTATTATAGATATCTACTTGCAAGGTCATGAACAACCGAATGATTAAAAGAATGAGACGATTTATTCGCCGTTATTTTAGCCTTTATCGGTCTTGCAAGTATATACATATCTCCTATTATATCTAAAATTTTATGTCTTACAAATTCATTATCGAAATGTAGCTTCGTATTTATTACCTTTCCTTCGCATAATATTATATGGCTTCCAATCATTCCGCTTCCCGCCATTCCCATTTTTTGAGCGTAATCTATATTATCCAAAGTGTTGAAACTTCTCGCTCTTCCTATATCTTCGGAAAATTGCTCGAAAGATTCAAATTTATAATCGAACCGCTGAACTCCTATGCTTCCCGCAAAATCTATACGCAAATTAACTTCGAGTCCGTCATAAGGCGAAAGTATTATATAAGTTTCGTTATCGTCAACATTTCCGTAAACCAATTCTCTATCGATAACTATCGGCTCTATATAATCTTCCTGTTCTATATATCCAGCTTCTTTTAATGCATCGCAAAATACCAAAGCCGAACCGTCAACATTTGGAACTTCTCCGTCGCATTTCACTATTAAATTCGTTATTCCCATCATATGCAAAGCGGCTAAAAAATGCTCCGTCGTTTTTATATGTCTGCTTCCGCTGATTAAAGCCGTAGAATTAACCGCTCCAGATTTATCTTTTGACAAAATATTTTCGTGCGAAAGTTTTATATGAGTATTGCTGTTAATATCGACAAAAACTATTCCCGTATTGACTTCGGCGGGAACTAATGTAAGCGCTGTTTTTCTTCCTTCCATTAGCGCAAATCCGCTCACAACCACGCTTTTCGCTATAGTTCTTTGAGGAATTTTATATTTTAATTTCGATTTATTATGATGATTATTAGAATGATTTATTTCCGTTTCGTTATTATTTTCTTTTTTATTCAAAACCTCGTCGCAGCTTGAAAGCAGTTTTGAAATGCTTATTGGTTTTTCCAAGAAATCGTAAGCGCCCATTTTTGTCGCTCTAACCGCCGTTTCCACTCCTGCATGTCCGCTCATCATAATTACCGTTGTATTAGGATATTTTTCTTTTATATTTGAAAGTATATCCAAACCGTCAGTATTCGGAAGCCAGACATCCAAAAATACTAAATCGATTTTTTTCGATTCAAAAATTTTCATAGCTTCTTTATAATCTTTCGCAGTTTCGACATCGTAATCTTCGTCTACCAAAACCGCTTTACATGAACTTAAAATATCTTCTTCATCGTCTATGATTAGAACGCTGTTTTTTATTTTAACATTTTTTACTTTTTCCATAATTTATATAATATTATATTAATAACAAAAAATCAACAGTTTAATATTTAATTAATAATTATTATTACAATATATTTGCAAAACTTCTAAACTCTGTTATACTATAATTTTATAATCATGGAGAAAATTAAAAAATGATAAAAAAAATCATATCAAATATAATTAAATATGCGCTTGATAATTATTTGAAAAATCTAAATATAGATAACGATATAAATATTGGAAATATAGAAATCGGCTATTCGGTTGACGATAAATTCGGAGATTATGCCTGCCCAGTCGGAATGCGTCTTTCAAAAAGATTAAAAAAAAATCCTATGGAAATTGCCGAAGGAATTATAAAAAATATAGAAAATAATAAATGTTTCGATAAAATCGAAATCGCGAAACCGGGCTTTATAAATCTTACCATGTCAAAAGAATATATAAATCAATCTATAAACGATTTGTTAAAAAACAAAAATTATGGAAAAAATATTTTAGAAGAAAAACATAAAATTTTATTGGAATATATAAGCGCAAATCCTACGGGACCGCTTCATATCGGGCATGGAAGATGGGCGGCGATTGGAAGCGCTTTATCGAATCTCCTAAAATATGCAGGACATGAAATTTATCAGGAATTTTATGTAAACGACGCGGGAGAGCAGATAGAAAAATTAAATCATAGCGTTCAAGCGGTAAAAGATGGAAAAGAAATTCCCGAAGACGGCTATCATGGAGATTATATAAAAGATATAGCTAAAGAAAACGGAGTCCCTAAAGATATAATTTTGGAAAGCCAGAAAAAAATTTTGAAAAGATTCGGCGTTGAAATGGACAACTATGCATTGGAATCGAAAATCATAGAAAACGGAGAGCTTGAAAAAACGGTTGATTTTTTAGACAAAGAAGGACTTTTATTTGAAGAAGATAACGCCATTTGGTTTAGAAGCGTAAAATACGGAGACGACAAAGACAGAGTTATTAAAAAAAGCAACGGATTATACACATATTTTGCTCCAGATATTGCTTATCATAAAAATAAAATAGACAGAGGCTATAAATATTTGATAGATATTTTGGGCGCTGACCATCATGGATATGTTCCGAGAATTACGGCAGCGGTTAGGGCGGTTTCGGGCGATACGGCGAGTTTGAAAGTAATATTGGGGCAGATGGTTAGATTATTCAGAGGAAAAGAAATTGTTAGGATGAGCAAAAGAACGGGCGATATGATAAGTTTAGAAGAAGTTATTGACGAGATTGGAGTCGATTCAACGAGATATTTTTTGCTTATGCGTTCGTATTCGAGTTCGCTTGATTTCGATTTGGAGCTTGCAAAAAAGAAAGACAACGATAATCCCGTTTATTATATTCAATACGCTTACGCGAGAATATGCAATATATTTTTTAAGCTTAAAGAAAAAAATTTGAGTTATGACGAAAATAAATCTTTCGATATAAATAATATTTCAAACGATAGCTCTTTAAAACTTGCAAAAATGATTTTAAGACTGCCGGACGAAATTTGCGAATCTTCAAAATCTTTGGAAGTTTATACTTTTCTAAATTATACTTACGAAGTGGCGTCAGCATTGCATAAATTTTATTACGACAATATAGTTTTGGACGAAAACGAAAATATTAGGCAGGAAAGATTAACTTTGGTAAAAGCCGTTAAAAAAGTTTTGGGAATTTGTTTCGATATTATAGGAATTTCAAAAATAGAAAGAATGTGGTAGCGCCAATATTAATATTTAAGTTTTAAGGCTATATAAATGAATGACAAAAATAATATAAAATTAGCTATTTTTTCTATGATACTTTCAGCTTTGTCCTTTAGCTTAATGCAAATCATAGTAAAAATTTCAGGTAGAAATATACCTCTAATGGAACAGGTTTTTGCAAGAAATTTTATAACTTTATTAATAAGTCTTATCATTATGATAAAAAATAAAGAAAGAATATTTTCTCATAAAAATAATATTATCGCTATTCTATCGAGAGCGATTTTCGGATATTTGGGAGTGGTAACTTTTTTCTATGCCACAAATAACATGATTTTGGCTGACGCTTCCGTTCTTCAGAGGACATCTCCGTTTTGGGCTACTTTATTTGCGTTTATAATTTCAAAAGAAAAAATATTAAATATACAATGGATGGCTTTGATTATAGCCATAATAGGCTCAATATTTATTATTAAACCAAAAATGAATTCAAATTTAACTACATCTTTAATAGCGTTATCCTCTGCAATATTTGCTGGCATAGCGCAAGCCACTATAGGTTTTCTAAAAGGTAAAGAGAGCAATTCATTAATAATATTTTATTTTTCGTTAATATCATGTTTGCTTTCTCTAATTTATTTTAAAAGTTTTGTTATGCCAAATTTATACGATTTAATAGCTCTTATACTTATAGGAATTTTTGCTGGATTAGGGCAGTTCTTTTTAACAATATCTTGTAAGAAAGCTCCCGTTTCAACCGTTAGTATATTTAATTATAGCGGAGTTATATTTTCTTATATATTTAGTATTTTCATTTTAAACGAAGTATTGGACGCGTATTCTATATTTGGGACTATATTAACAATATTGGCTGCTTTAACGGTTTATTTTTATAAGAAAAAAGAAGCATAAAAAATCCGCCTCATCGTATAAGACATAAATGCGCCTGACTCTCTCGTCAGGTGGGCTACCCAGAAAATATGACCTTGATTTCTCAAAACCGCAAGCGGCGAGCCTATCATTAATATTTAGCTCCGTATCCCTAATGCGTTAATTTATACTGGCGCAAAAATGTCGTCTATTCGCGTATGAGGCAGAATGATTAAACTATAAATTTAATTTTATTATTTGTCAATACTACTAAATAACGCGAATAAAAATTAAAGTTGATTATTCCCATATAAATTATATAATCAATTTATGAATAAATTACCTAATGGCTGGGCTGAATATAAATTAAAAGATATAATGAGTATATCGTCTAAAAGGTATAATCCTAATAAAGATACTAAAAATTATAAATGTATTGAATTGGAACATATAGAAAGTGAAACAGGAATTTTAAATGGACATACAAATTCAAAAGATATACATAGCGTAAAAAATGTTTTTGAAAAAGGTGAAGTTTTATACGGTAAATTAAGACCTTATTTAAAAAAATTCTATTTGGCAAAATTTGATGGTGTGTGTTCAAGCGAAATATGGGTTTTAAAAGGTAAAAAAGTAATTAATGATTTTTTATATTATTTTATACAGCAAGATAATTTTAATTACATAGCTAATGTATCAATCGGAATGATAATGCCGAGAGCCGATTGGAGCTATATGTCAGAAATTAGTTTTAATATACCGCCATTAGACGAGCAAAAACGCATAGCATCAGCACTTTCAAAAATTGACGCATATTTAGAAAATACAATTAAATTAATAGAAGAAAAAGAAAGATTTAAAAGAGGAATTGCTAAAAAATTATTGACTTGTAAAGAAGGCGAAAATATTCCCGAAGCGAGATTTAAAGGTTTTGAGGACGAATGGAAAAAATATAATTTATCAAAAATTGGCGTATCTTATAATGGTTTAAGAAATAAAAAAGCAAATTCTTTTGTAGAAAATTGTAATGCGAAATATATAACTTATAAAAGCGTATATGATAAAAATAAAATTGATATCAATAGGCTTGGAAATGTTTTTATAGGTAAAAACGAAAATCAAAATTTAGTGAAATATGGAGATGTATTTTTTACAATTTCGTCTGAAACTCCAGACGAAGTAGCCATAAGTTCCGTATTGCTTGACGAAGTAGAAAATACTTATTTAAATAGTTTTTGTTTTGGTTTTAGATTTGATTTTAATATATTATTGCCAGAATTTGCGAGATATTATTTCCGTTCCGATTATATAAGAAAATCAACATATAGATTAGCTCAAGGAATAACAAGATATAATATATCAAAGAAAAAATTTTTAGATATTATAATTTATCTTCCAAGTTTAGAAGAGCAAGAAAAGATAGGCGGATATTTAAGTTTGCTTGACGCAGAAATTGATAATTTGAAAAAGCAAAAAGAATTGATTAAGGAAATGAAGAGAGGAGCTATGGAAAAATTATTATCTGGAGAGGTTAGGTTATAAATCGGATTGTTTCGTTTGGCAACATGCCAACTCTCGCCAACGGCGGACTTTAGTCAGCGTTGCTATCAAAAAAGAACAGAGATTTTGCTTAATTTTATAAAATAGTTGATAATTATCTCTAATCGTATATAATAAAAATATTTGGAGAAAATAATTTATGTCGATTACAGATAAATTATCGCTTGTTGAAAATAATTATAACGAAATAGTTGAAAAATTAAACGATGGAAATATAAAAGATAATAGAGCGATTCAAGAGCTTATGAAAAAAAAATCCGAAATTGAGGATATAGTTTTTGAATATAAAAAATTAAAAGAAGTTTTAAAACATATTGAAGAATCCGAAGAGATTATAAAAAATTC
>CAKVCG010000063.1 GCA_934725525.1 uncultured Brachyspira sp.
TACGGACCGCCTGGTTTGGGAAAAACTACTCTCGCTCAAATTATAGCGAATGAACTTGGATGCAATATAAAATCTACTTCCGCTCCCGTTATAGAAAGACCTGGAGATTTGGCTTCGATATTAACGACTTTAGGAGAAAAAGATATATTATTTATAGATGAAATTCACAGATTAAAAACGGTTGTGGAAGAAGTTTTATATTCCGCAATGGAAGATTTTTTTGTAGATATAAAAGTTGGAGAAGGAACGAGCGCAAAAAGTTTTAGAGTTAAACTGCCTCATTTTACTCTTATCGGAGCGAGACAATTTGCAACTAAAGAATCTTCATTTTCATTTTCCCGTTTATTCATATCTTTAATATAATTAATTAAAATATTTTTAAAATTTTCAAATTCATTTTCTAAAATTTTATAGCGATAAAAATATTGATTTATAAAATCTTTAACTTCAATTTTTACGAATTCCAATCTCTCCGCCATCCCAAACTCCAAATTTTTATAATATTATTTTATAGAAATTATAATATTTATGCAAATAATTTTTTGAGTTATAATACCGTTATAATCCTATAGATAAATTTACTTGCAAAAACCTATAATTAATGTTATATTTATTTTAATTTATATAAAAATATTAATAATTAAGTATGGAAATTATTTAAATGTCTGGGATAGTAGATAAGGATATAACCCAAGATATACTCGATTATTCCGCAATACTCGAAACTACGGTTAAGGATATAGAGTCTTTTTTACTTGAAGTCGGAAAAGTATACGGCTTTATTGCGGAGAAATTTCCCGTGATTGAACAGGAAATGAAAGACGAAAACGAAAAAGCGAATTATTTATTGTCCTATTTTATAGGGGAAGATGCGGATAAGAAAAAGTTTTCAAACGATTTTAAAAAAAATCGGGAAGATTTTTTAAAATCTTTTGAAAGAATGCAAGACCTTATAGATAGCGACAATAAATTATCGGAATCTCTTTCGCGGGATGTCGAAAGAATAAATACCGTAGTGGAATCGATAGAACAGATAAGAAAATTAGCCGATCAAATAAAAGTATATTCTTTAAATTCCATTATTATCTCTTCAAAGCAGGGAGCGGGCGGAAAAGCTTTCGGAGAAATATCTAAAAATATAATAAATATTTCGGAAATTGCTAACGAGCAAGCCGACCAAATGAATAAATTGGGGCATGAATTATTCGATAGATTTGAAAATTTCAAAGTCGAAATTTTCAAAGTTAATGAACTTCAAAGGCAAAATTTTATTATAATGAAGGAACAGTTATATAAAGAACATAATAATATGGTTAATTCATTCGCCACTTTTTCAAATCTAATATCGAATATTCTCGCAAGGATAGACAATACTTACGATTATATCTTTGAGATAATGATGGTTTTGCCGAGAGAGGATATAGTAAGACAGCAAACGGAACATATAATAGAATCTATAAAATCTATAGTATATGAGAATAAAAAATTCGTAGAATATTACGGTTCCATGGTTGAAGATATAAGTATGGAAGAATTGGAAGAAAATAAAAATAAATCTATAGAACATAAATTACTCGATTTATTGACATTCGACGATGTGGTATTAAATTTGATTATAGAGAATTTTAAATCCATATATGAAGAGATAAGTGGCACGAATTCTTTTATATATAAAAGTTTAAAAGAATTTGAAGATATATTATCCGATATTTCATTAGACAGAAATACGATAGTCGAATATATGATAGGAACGGAATCGGGAAAGTCCGAATTTCCTTTTACCGTATCCGATTCTATATTTGACGCGTATGTTAATTTTATTAAACTTTATATGGAAAATTTTCAATTATCGTTGTCGAATAAATATAGGATTTCGGATAATAATTCCGCCATAGTAGACTCTATAGAAGAATTGGAAAATATGTTTTTGGAGACAAAAAGTATAGCAAAAACTTTCAATTCTATTAATTTTTTGTCTAAAATCGAACTTGAAAAAAACGCGGATATTTTTACAAGCTCTCAAACATTTTCTATGGAAAATATAGAATCTATAGCTTCGGATATAACTAAAACGGTCGATGAATGTTTAGACCAGTTTAAAAATATTAAATTCGAAATAGTAAGTTCTATTAATAAGTTTAAATTAAGTATTAATCAGCAGTCAAATGAACATTCTTTTATAGAAACTATGACGGATAATGTTAATAAAAGGTTGGAAGAATCTAAATCCATAATAGACGGCAATATAAAAAGATTAGAAAGCCATACGAAAGAATTATTTGTGCTTATAGATAAAGCTTTAATCGATTTAAATTCTCTAAATACTTTACTAAATAAAATAGATGAAATTACGGATGTTTTTGATAAAATGAGAAATATTATAAAGGAGAGGAAAGATAACTATTATAATTCTTTAGGTATAGAAGATTGGAAGATAGAAAGCGATAAATATTTGGATATCGTAAATTCATATACAATAAAAAAAGAAAGGACTATAGCAAATAGCATTTTAACTGGAGAAAACGCGCCAAATGTCGATATAAATATAGAAGAAGGAGCCGACAGTGGCGATTTTACTTTATTTTAATATATAATTGAATATATAAATTTATTTGGAGGTATATAGAATGTCGGTTATAGAAATAGACGATAATCTTAATGTTAGAACTATGAGTAAGTATTTTAAAAATGTTTTAAAAGCCGCTAATTATAACGAGGATACGATTATAAAATTTCCCGAAGGTTCGCATTTAGATTTAGCGGGACTTCAAATACTTTATGCTATTAAAAAAGAACTTGATAAAAATCAAAAAAAACTTATAGTAGAAGGGTTGGATAATTTATTTATAGAATATTTGAATAATTAAATTTTAATATATGAAAAATAAGAGGTTAAATATATGGCTAAAACAATACTGATAGTAGACGATTCGAATACTGCAAGGGCATCCGTTGAATATACCTTAAAAAAAGGCAGTTATGATGTGCTATCGGCGGACGATGGAACTACTGGTTTGGATGTATTGGGGAAATCTCCGACAGTCGATATGATAATAACGGACCTTAATATGCCTAAAATGGACGGTATAGAATTTATAAAGAATGTTAGGAAATTCGACCAATATAAATACACTCCTATTCTTATGCTTACTACCGAATCTCAAGATGAAAAGAAAATGGAAGGAAAAGCAGCGGGAGCAAGCGGTTGGCTCGTAAAACCGTTTAACCCTACGCAACTTTTGGATGTAGTTAAAAGGTTCTTAAATTAATAACATTTATATTTTTAAGAATATATAAAAACGAGAGGATGATAATATATGTTTGATAGCGACGAATTTATCTCGATATTCATAAGCGAAGCCAATGAAATTGTCGAAGGTTTGGAAAACGATTTGGTTTTATTGGAAGACAATAAAAGCGACGAGGATTTATTAAATAAAATATTCAGAAGCGCTCATACTTTGAAATCTTCCGCTGGGACGGTTGGGTTTACCACTATGAGCGAATTAAATCATGTCGCGGAAAATTTACTTGAAAAAGTGAGAAGCGGTAAATTGGATGTGACGCCTAAAATGATAACTGTTTTGCTCGAGTTTTTGGATACCGTTAAAATAATGCTTCAAAATATTATAGACGGAAAAGGGGAAGCCGACGGAGTTAATAATATAGAATCTTTAAAGGCTAAAATTAAAGCTATAGCCGACGGCAACGAAAATATAGAAACTGTGGCTACTCCCGAGCCAAAAAGAGAAACTCAAAAAACCGAAGAGCTTAAAGAAGAAGTTAAAGAGGCAAAAGTCGAAGAACCCGAAAAGTCAAGCGGTTTGAATATGTTTCATATAGATATGGGTTTTAAAGCCACAATATTTGACAACGGCATAGACCCTCTTATGTTTTTAAATGACCTTAAAGCCATAGGGACTATAAAAAATTTAAAAATAGACTATTCCAATGTTCCTACCATTTCGTCATTGGAAGACCCTTATGCATGTTATACTCAATTTTCTTTATACCTCGAAACAAATTCGACTATAGAACAGGTTCAAAATATATTTTTATTCGTAATAGACGATAACGATATTAATATTTCGGATGTAAAAGGTAATGTTCAAGGAGATAAGAATAAATCCCAAACCGAAGTTCAAGAATTAGTCGAAACAAAAAAAGAAGAAACTCATATTGAAGAGACTAAAGAAAATACCCTACAGGCCGAAGCGAAAACGGAACAAGCTAAACCTCAAGCTCCCGCCGCAAAATCTTCTTCTGCAAAATTGCAAGCTCCTTCCACTGTCCGAGTGGATACCAGAAAGTTAGACAGTTTAATGAATTTAATCGGGGAGTTGGTTATAGCTCAATCGAGAATAATGCAGCTCACTCAAAGTTTGGATATAGACAACGGCCTCAAAGAAGCGGTAAGTTCTATGGATAGAACTTCAAGGCAGATACAAGAAGAGGTTATGAATATTCGTATGATGCCCGTGGGCCCCATATTCAATCAATTCCATAGATATGTTAGAGATTTGAATTTAGAATTAAATAAAGAAGTAAAACTCGTTCTTAAAGGCGAGACTACGGAAATTGATAAAAACATGTTGGAACAGCTTTCCGACCCTCTTAAGCATATTATAAGAAATTCTATGGACCATGGAATAGAAAAAACTAAAGAAGAAAGAATTGAAAGAGGAAAACCCGAATTCGGAACTATAACGATGTCTGCGGCTCATCAAGAAGGGCATGTCGTAATAGAAGTTTCGGACGATGGCAACGGATTAAATAAAGAAAAGATTTATAATAAAGCTATTGAAAAAGGTTTGCTTTCAAAAGACGGAAAATATACGGATGCGGAAATATACAGAACGATATTCAGCCCGGGACTTTCTACCGCCGAAAAAATAACGGACATATCTGGCAGAGGGGTAGGCATGGATGTCGTTAGAGCGAATGTCGAAAAAATGAAAGGAAAAATAGAAATAAAATCGGAAGAAGGAAAAGGAAGCACATTTATAATAAAACTACCTTTGACTTTGGCTATTATAGAAGGTATTACTTTTGCGTTGGGCGAGCAGATATATATAATGCCTTTAATATCTATAATAGAACAAATGAAAGTAAAAAATGAGCAGATAAAACCTTTTGAGGGTAGGGGAGAGATGATAAAAATTAGAGACGAATATCTGCCTCTTATAAGACTTCATAAGGTATTTGAAATAGATACTCAAGTTGACGATATAGATAACGGCATAGTCGTAGTGGTTGAAGCGGGATACAGAAGATGCGCCATATTTGTAGACGAGTTATTGGACCAACAGCAGGTGGTTATTAAATCTTTGGACTCCGCTTTTAGTAAACATTCTGGTATTTCTGGAGGCACAATACTTGGAGACGGAAGAATAGCTCTTATTATAGATATACAAGGGTTGGTCAATATATCCTTGCAAGGTAAAATTAATAACGCTTAAATAAAGGATAAAATTATGTTAGATAATCAAAATAAAAAAATTAACGCGTCCAATATACCGAAAGTTGGAGGCTTGGAAAACGAAGAAAATATTACAACCGAACCAAGTCAGCAGTTTTTGGTATTTAAAATAGATAATGAAGAATACGCTCTCGATGTTTTAAGTATAGAAAGTATAGTAAGCGTTACAAATATTACTCCCGTTCCCGGAAGTCCAAAATATATGAGAGGACTTATCAATTTAAGGGGTAATATTTTGCATGTTGTGGATATAAGAATAAGATTCGGACTCGAAAGAAGAGACGACCGTTCTATAGAAGACGATGTTATTATAGTAATATCGAATGCAAATAGAAGATTCGGAATATTGGCGGATATGGTAAGCGATGTTATAACGGTATTTGAGAGCCAGATAACGGAAACACCAATCGACAATATGAGAGGGTTACAAATATCTAATGTTATAAGGCTTGAAAATAAAATTATTATGGTTTTGCCTATAGATGATATAGTAAAATCAAACGAAGATATTAATAAAACGATACAATAGGTTTTAATTATGGAAGAATTAAACTCCCGTATGCCTTCTTTAAACGACTCCGAATTTTCAGAGTTGGTTAAAATTATATACGATAAAACCCGCATTCAAATGACGGAACATAAAAGAGCTTTAGTTAATGCAAGAATAAGCAAAAGGTTAAGAGCTTTGAATATGAATTCTTTTAAAGAATATATAGATTCTTTAAAAAACGCGTCCGATGACGAAGAAGTAACAAATTTTATAAACGCCGTCACCACGAATAAAACCGATTTTTTTAGAGAAAATAAACATTTTGAATATATGAAAAGTGCTTTTTTGCCAGCATGGGAAAAATCATATAAAGAAGGCAAAGTTCAAAACTTAAGAATATGGTCCGCGGCATGTTCTACAGGAGAAGAACCTTATACAATAGCGATGACTTTACATGAATATTTTGGCGAAAGATACGATAAATACGATATTAAAATTTTAGCGAGCGATATTGACACAAATGTTCTCTCTCATGCTATGCGCGGCATATATAAAGAGGAATCGGTAGAGCCTATAGCTAACAGTATATTAAGAAAATATTTTCTTAAAGGCACTGGCAAAAACGAGGGATTTTATAAAGTAAAAAGCATATTGCAAAAAAATTTGTTTTTTAGGCAGCTTAATTTTAAAGAAACCGATTTTAATATTCATACTATGTTTGATTTGATTTTTTGCAGAAATGTTATAATATATTTCGATAAGGAATTCCAAAAGGAATTATTTTTAAAATTTTATAAATATATGAAAGAAGACAGCTTGGTATTTATAGGGCATTCGGAGACTTTATTTGGAATATCGGATAAATTTAAATATGTATCAAGCAATATATATAAAAAGATTTAGATAAGGGATTTAATAACTATGGTAGATTTTCCATCCGCCGCCGATAGTAATTTTAAACGTATTACGATATATATAGGCGGTTATTATGCCTCTAAAGACCCCGCCGTTATTAAAACGGTTTTGGGTAGCTGTATTTCCGTATGCCTTTTTGAAAATAAGTTAAAATTTGGAGGTATGAATCATTTTATGCTTCCCGAAATGAGAGAATGGGAAAATCCCGAAGACGATTATAATCATACGAGATACGGGCTTTTTGCTATGGAAGTTCTTATTAACGAAATAATAAAATTGGGCGGTAAAAAAGAAAATCTTACGGCAAAAATATTCGGAGGCGGACATGTCCTTACGGGTATGACAAGCAATTTGCTTCAGATACCCGATAAAAATATTAGATTTGCCAAAAAATTTTTAGCCGATGAAAAAATACCGATTATAAGCGAAAATATAGGAGGCTCATGGCCCAGAAAGGTATTTTTTTTCAATACGGAAAACAGGGTTCTTATGAAGAAAATGGAAAGTCAAACGAAGGAATTCTCTGTAGAACAAGAAATAAAATATTCGAAAAGCTTACAAAACAAAATTGAAGAGAAATCCGATATTACATTGTTTTAATAAAATTATAAGGATTATAATATATGTCTACTAAAATTAAAGTAATGTCAGTCGATGACAGCGCATTGATTAGGCAACTGCTTACAAAAATAGTGTCTTCCGACCCCGCTTTGGAAATGGTTGGGACGGCGGCTAATCCTATACTTGCCGAAAGTAAGATAAGAACTTTAAAGCCAGATATTTTAACTTTGGATATTGAAATGCCAGAGATGGATGGCATAACTTATTTAAAAAAACTTATGCTTAATAATCCTATTCCTGTTATTATGTTTAGTTCTTTGCTTGAAAAACATAGAGAGCTTGCGCTTGACGCTTTAAATATAGGAGCTTTCGATTATGTTATAAAACCCTCCGCAAATGTGAGAGACGGCGTGGAAGAACTTGCCACGGATTTGGTTGAAAAGATAAAGAATGCCTATACGAACAGAGCGAAATTCTATAGGAAACATGGCGTGACTATGTCTGCGGAAAGCGGAGGAACGATTATTCAGCCTTCTTCGATTAATTTGGAAGCTCCAAAAACTTCAGGGTTTAAAGTGTATCAAAAAAATAGCGCCGATATTATACTGCCTCTTACTCCTTCGCGAGAAGTTCCTTTGGATAAGATTATTTTAATAGGTTCATCCACGGGAGGCACGGAAGCTTTAATAGAGTGTTTGAAAGATGTCACTCCTTCGGCTCCACCTATAGTCATAACTCAACATATGCCAGAACATTTTACCACTTCTTTTGCAAAAAGATTGAACAATATTTTAAAAATAGAAGTTAGAGAATCGGAAGACGGAATGAGCGTTGGAAGAGGGCAGGCGATTTTATCTCGAGGCGCAAAGCATACTATGATTAAAGTAAAGAATGGAAAATATTATGTCGAAGTTAGAGATGGAGAGCCTGTGACGAGACATAGGCCTTCCGTTGATGTTTTATTTAGAAGCGGCGCCGTTTATGCTAAACATAAGGCAATAGGAATAATTCTTACGGGTATGGGAGACGATGGCGCAAACGGAATGAAAGAAATGCATGATGCGGGCGCTTATAATATAGCCCAAAACGAAGAGACTTGCACGGTATTCGGTATGCCTAAAGAAGCTATAGCTCATGGCGGAGTAGACGAGATTCTGCCTTTGGATAAAATACTTGCGGCCGCTCTTAAGAAAGCGTAAAAATAAAAGATATTTTAAAAGTTTTATATTAATAAAAATATATGAATATTAAAAATTATTTGAACTTTAATTTTATATTTGTTTTAATATTTTTTTCTTTTTTTAATATTTTTAATTTAAATTTTTTAAATGCCGAAATAACGCTTTCTTTCGTGGGAGATGTGATGACGGGAAGCGATTATCCCGATAAAAGTTATTTGCCGTCAAACGAAGGAAAAGATATATTTAAAAGCGTGGAAAATTATTTTAAAAACTCAGATATTAATTTTGCAAATTTGGAAGGAGCGATAGCAAATACAAATACGCAGTCGTCAAAGAGAAGCAAAAATTCTTATTCTTTTCGTATGCCTCCTTATATGGCAAATAGAATAGCCGAAGCGGGTTTTAATATAGTCGCAGTCGCTAATAATCATTCGAGAGATTTCGGAGATAAAGGTTATAAACAGACTCAAGAATATCTAAAAAATGCGGAAATAAAAATAGTCGGAAATATTTTAAATACAGCTACTATTATAGAAATTAAAAATAAAAAAATAGGTTTTTTAGCTTTTTATTATTTTTCTTACGCGAATAATTCTATTCAAGATATAACTTCTGCAAAAGCGTTGGTTGAAAAAACAAAAAAAGAATGCGATTTTCTTGTCGTGAGTTTTCATGGCGGAGCAGAAGGTAGAAATATGTTTAGAGTTCCTAAAGAAACGGAAATATTTTACGGAGAGAATAGAGGCGATGTTTATAAATTTGCAAGAGCTGTAAGCGATGCTGGAGCGGATTTAATAATTGGGCATGGTCCTCATGTTTTAAGAGCTATGGAAATTTATAATAATTCTTTTATAGCGTATTCTCTTGGAAATTTTGTAGGCTATAAACAATTTTCTTTGGCAGGAAATAACGGAATAAGCGCGATATTGCAAATTACATTAAACGATAATTTAAAAATAAATTCGGCTAAAGTGATTCCAATCAAACTTATAAACGGAGGAATTCCGAGCGTTGATTCTTCAAACGAAGCAATAAAAAAATTAAATAATTATGCAGATTTAGATTTTCCAAACAGCGGAATAAAATTCAACTCCGAAGGCGAAGCGATTTTAAAAAAATAATTTAATTTTGGAGATATTATGGGAACTTTAGAAAATATGGATATTAATAACATTAAAAATTCCTGCGGAAGAATAAGCAAAGAAGAAGTTAGAGAAAAAATTTATAAAGATAAAAATATTGAAAAAGC
>CAKVCG010000064.1 GCA_934725525.1 uncultured Brachyspira sp.
TTTATGCAAATTTTTTTTACCCATAAAAGAGTAAATATAATTTAAAGCTTCGTTTATATTATTCATTTTTATTCCAATATTTATTTTGATTAATTGATAAGATTCTTCACTTCGTCCCAGCTTAATTTATTTATATCGTTCACACAATCGCCGACTACATTATCTATAAGTTTTTTCTTTTTATTTTGAAGTTCTAATATTTTCTCTTCTATAGTTCCTCTTGTAATTAATTTATAATTTGTAACGACTCGTTTTTGCCCTATTCTATAAGCCCTATCTGTCGCTTGATTTTCGACCGCGGGATTCCACCATAAATCGTAATGAATAACCGTGTCCGCTTGAGTCAAAGTTAAACCCGTTCCCGCCGCTTTTAGACTCAATAAAAATATCGGCGCTTCTCCGTTATTGAATTTATGAATCAACGGCATTCTGTCTTTAGTTTTTCCGTCCAAATATAGATAATCTATATTCAATTTTTTCAAAGCCTCTCTCATTATATTAAGCATTTTCGTAAAAGAACTGAAAACCAAAATGCTATGCCCTCCAGAAATCGCCTCTCTTATAGTTTCGATAAATAAATTAAATTTTCCGCTTGTGTGAATATCTTTTCTAAAATCCGAATGCAATAATCTCGGATGACAGCAAACCTGCCTCAATCTCGTAAGCGCCGAAAATATTTCTATATGCGACTGAGCGAATCCTTTCCTTTTAACCGTTTCAAATATTTCAATTCTTGCGGCTTCGAGTATAGACATATAAAGTTCTTTTTGTTCTTTAGTCAAATCGCAGTAGGTTATAACCGTATGTTTCGGAGGCAAATCTTTCAATACATCGGTTTTTAATCTTCTCAATATAAAAGGAGCTATTCTAATTTTTAATCTTTCCAAAGCGTCCGTGGAATCTTCGTTTCCAGATATTATTGGCGCTTCGTAATCTTCCAAAAAATCTTTATGTTTTCCCAAAAATCCCGGCATCAAAAAATCGAACATCGACCACATTTCGCTGATTCCGTTTTCTATTGGAGTTCCGCTTAACGCGAGTCGCTTTTGAGATTTCAAACTTTTTACCGTTTTCATGTTTTGAGTGTTGGCGTTTTTTATATGCTGTGCTTCGTCCAAAACCACATAATTAAATTCTTTTTCGATTAAAAATTTTATATCTCTTCTTAAAGTGGAATAAGAAACAATCGCTATATCGTAATTGTTGACGGCTTTTATTCTTTTCATTCTCGATTTTAAATTTCCCGTCAAAGTTATAACCTCGAGCGAAGGAGCGAATTTTTTTATTTCATAATACCAATTCGCGACACAAGATGTTGGAGCGACTATTAAAGAAGTTAATTTTGAGCCGTTTTCCTTTTCTTTCAATATTGACGCTATCGTTTGAAAACTTTTTCCAAGTCCCATATCGTCAGCAAGAATTCCGTTTAACGACATATCGGCAAGTTTTCTAAGCCATTTATAACCGACTAATTGATAATTTCTAAATTCTCCTTTTATATTTTTCGGCGGATTTTCGTCATAATCAATTTTCTTTATATCGGCAATAGTTTTTGCCGCGTTATCGTCCAAGTTCAATTCTATTCCGCTATGTTTTTCAAGCATATCTGCAAAGTATGGAGCGCTGAACATCGGAATAAAATAACCGTTATTTTCTTTTTGTTTTATCTCTTCAATCGAATTATCCTTAAACATTTTCGCCAAATAATCTATAATCTCCAAATCGATTGGAACAAAAGAACCGCTTTGAAGTCTTATATATTCTTTATTTTCCGTTTTAACTGCTCTTATTATATCAGACAAATCGTAAATTTCTTTAACGCCCTCGAAAGAAAAATTGATTTCAAAAAAATTTATATCTCTTGTGAGTGACGCTCGCATTTTAAGAGGCTTTACATTGAGTTTCAAAGATTTAAAAGATTCGCTGTAAAAAAAAGTCCATCCTTTATCTTGCAGCATCGGAAGAGCTTTATAACATAAATAAAATATTTTTTCATCGTCCGAAGTAGAAAAAGTATAATCTCCCGCTCTGTCCAAATATTTTGAAAGAGTTTCGCAAAAATAATTTTCTTTTTCAATATCTCTATAAATTTCTTCGTTGTCAAACATATAACCGCTCGTAAATTTATTCGTATAAGGGTCAAGAGTAAAAGAACCGTATTTAAATTTAATTGTAGAAAAAACATTCGCTCCGTCATAATCCAAATAAACGAGCGCATAAACGGGAAAAGCCATAATCTCGTTATCAGATATATCTTCGGGAAGTTCTATATTGAAATCTTTTTTTAGATTCGGCAAAACTCTCGAGCAGAAATCTTTTATATAATCTTTATTTACAATGACGGAATTTTTAAATATATTTTTTTTTATTTTCGCGTAAGACGGTTTCGTTTCGTAAAAAATATCTTTATAAAGTATATAATCGCAATTTTCTCCGAAAGTATAAATTTTATTCAAATCGAAATCTTTTATATTTATATTCAAAATCAAATCTTTCTCTTCGTTATAAAAAGTATTTAGAGAGAGATTCAAAATTTCATCCGCAAATATAATCACTTTGCTTTCGAGTCTTATATTTGAAATATCTTTTAATAAACTTAAACATTTATAAGCTTCGTAATCTTTAAACCATAATTTTCCGTTTTCTTCGGTTTGCAAACCTTCGCCGTAAATATTATTCAAAAATCTTATTAATTTTGATTCGACTCTTCCAAAATCTTCCAATTCTATTTTATATTCTTTATCTTCTATATTTTGTTTTTCTCCGACAATGCAGGAAAATAAAAAATTCTCAAGTTCATTTATTCTTAATTCCTTCTTGCATTCGTTGTCGATTAATTTGAGCGAAAGCCCAATAATTTTTTCGTTGCCTTCTCCTCTTACTGAAAGCAAAACGGAAAGCCCGAAATATTCTCTATAAAGATTATCGCGGTAATTTTCCATTAACGGCGCTCTCGTATAATAAAGCCAATTCTGACGCTCGTTTGTATTTTTGTTTTCATTAAATTTATCATAAAAATTTTTATTATTAAATTTTTCTTTATCAAAATTTATTGAATCATTATTCGAATCTTTCAACATTTCTTATCCGCTTTTTAGTTCGATTATTCTTTATTAATTAAAATTATTGATTCGTTATGTTAATTTAATTATAAAAAAAGTCAATATAAAAGGTTTTAATAGTTAACTCAAAGATTTTATATTTGTTTGAATGAATATAAAAATTCATTGAAAAAAATTATATTTAAGTATATTCTATAAAATATTATTAAATAAATATAATTAAAAAATTTAATTTAACAATGAAGGTTTGATTATGAAAACTTGGAAAGGATTACTCAAAGAATATAAATCTTATTTGCCTATAACCGATAAAACGCCGCTTATAAGTTTAAATGAAGGAAATACGCCTTTAATAAAAGCGGAAAAAATAGGAGAAAAACTTGGAGGAATAGAATTATATTTTAAATATGACGGATTAAATCCGACAGGTTCTTTTAAGGATAGAGGAATGGTAATGGCTGTGGCTAAAGCTTTGGAAGAAGGCGCAAAAGCGATAATGTGCGCTTCTACGGGAAATACTTCGGCATCGGCAGCAGCATACGCCGCAAGGAGCAATATTCAATGCATAGTTCTTATTCCCGATGGAAATATCGCTTTAGGAAAATTGGCTCAAGCTTTAATGTATGGCGCTAAAGTTATAGCGATAAACGGAAATTTTGACGAAGCGTTAAAATCGGTTATAGAGATTACGAATAATTATCCTATAACTCTTGTCAATTCAATTAATCCTTACAGACTTCAAGGACAAAAAACTTCAGCTTTTGAAATATGCGATATATTAGGAAAAGCTCCCGATTATTTGGCGATACCTGTTGGAAATGCGGGAAATATATCCGCTTATTGGATGGGTTTTAAAGAATATAAAGATAAAAATATAGTTTCTAATTTGCCTAAAATGATAGGTTTTGAAGCGGAAGGTTCTGCGGCAATCGTTAAAAATAAAATTATAGAAAATCCTCAAACTTTGGCTACCGCAATAAAAATAGGAAATCCTGCAAGTTGGAAATTAGCGGTTAATGCTGCAAACGAATCAAAAGGCTTTATAGATTCTGTAACGGACGATGAAATACTCGAAGCCTATTCTATGTTAGCAAAAGAGGAAGGAATATTTGCAGAACCCGCATCGGCGGCGTCTTTGGCGGGAATAATTAAAACTTATAAAAATGGCAAATTAAAAAAAGGCGATATTATAGTTTCCGTTCTTACAGGCAACGGCTTGAAGGACCCTGATAACGCGATTAAAATATCAAACGCTCCTATAAAAGTTGAAAATAATATTGAAGAGATAAGAAAAGTTATAGGATTATAAAATGGATAAAATTGAATTATTAATAGAAAAATCTAACGAATTATTTAACGAAAATAAAGCTATTGTGCATCTTGTTGACGATGAAGGGCAAAATACATTTTTAAATGATTTAGAAAATTATCCACATGCATTTGTTTTAGCATGTTTAATGGATAGGCAAATAAATGCGGAACGCGCTTGGGCTATACCTTATAAAATTTATAAAGAAGTTGGCACTTTTAATATATATAAACTTAAAGAAAAAGGAAAAGTATATTATAAAGAATTATTTAATAAAAATAAATTTCATAGATTTAATAATGATATGGCAGAAATTTTTTATAATGGAATTTGCCGTATTATTGATAAATACGAAGGAAAAGCTAATAAAATATGGAATGATAATCCAAGTAGCGCTGCGATAGTTTATAGATTTTTAGAATTTGACGGATGCGGAATAAAAATAGCGACTATGGCTGCAAACATTTTAGCTCGAGAATTTAAAATACCTATGTTAGATTACTATTGTATAGACATATCTCCAGATGTTCATATTAGACGAGTTTTATATAGACTTGGCTTTGTTGAAAAAGAGGCAAGCCCCGATATGGTAATATACAAGGCGAGAGAGTTAAATCCAAAATTTCCAGGATTAATAGATTCTGTATGTTGGGAAATAGGAAGAAATTATTGCCGCCCTAAAATTGGAGATTGTAAATGCGAAGATTGTTTTATGAATGAAGTTTGTCCTAAAAATGAGTAATATTATAAATAAGGATTTAAGGAAAATAATTATTATGAATAAAACTAAAATTGTTCAAGTAGGAAATATTTTAATAGGCGGCGGAAATCCTATAAGCGTTCAATCTATGACGAATACAGATACAAGAGATATAAAATCAACAGTTAGACAATTAAAAGCTCTTGATAAAACAATATCCGATACTTTTGAAAATAATTTTTCTTCCGTAGAGTCATGCTCTATATTTTCTGGTATAGCGCCTATTTCTCCTAAAATATATAAAAAATTAGAATTATTATATACAAAATTCTCTAATTCTTCCGTAGCTTTATCAAATTCCAAAGATTTAACTTTATTAATTTTTTTAATAATCTATTAAACATAAAGTATATTATACTAAAATAAATTCTTTATGTCAAAATTTTTATTTATAAAATTACTGAAATAAAAATATTTTCATAAAAAATATTGAAAAAAATTATATTTAATATATTCTATAAAAATATTATCAAGGAAAATACTAATGGTTAAAAATAAAAAACTCATAACTTTCAAAATTCCAGCAACGAGCGCAAATATAGGTTCGGGGTTCGACAGCGTGGGACTTGCATTAACTTTATATAACGAAATTCATATTTACGAAAACGATAATTCAAAAAAAATTGAATTTGAAATTTCGGGCGAAGGCGAAAATGAAATATCGACAAAAGACAATATGATATATTCGGCAATGAAGTTAGTCTTCAAAAAATTAAAATCAAAACCCAAAAAAGGCTATATTATAAAATGCATAAATAGAATTCCTCTTTCGCGTGGACTCGGAAGCAGTTCGGCGGCTATTATCGGAGGATTACTTTCGGCAAGTTATATGCTTGGAGACAAACTCTCGATAGAAAAAGATATTTTGAATATGGCGGTTCAAATAGAAGGACATCCCGATAATGTAGCTCCCGCGATACTTGGCGGAATAATTTCTGGAGTCGTTAAAAAAAACGAAGATTTTAAATATATAAAAATAAAACCTCCAAAAAATTTGAAAGCGGTAGTTTCGATTCCAAATTTTTATTTAAGCACGGAAACGGCTCGAAATATTTTGCCTAAAGAAATAAGAAGAGCGGATGCAATATTTAATATTTCAAGGGCGGCGCTTTTGACATCCGCGTTATTTTCAAACAGATTGGATTTGCTCGAAATTGCAACCGAAGATAAAATTCATCAAGGTTATAGAGCCAAATTCATTCCAAACTTAAACGAATTATTTAAAGAAGCGAAAAAAGCTGGCGCGTATTCAACGACTATTAGCGGAGCGGGTTCTTCGATTCTCGCTTTGGTAAAAGACGATAAAAAAATAATAGAAAAAGTCTCAAAGGCGATGCATTCGGGTTTTAATAAAAAAAATGTCGAATCGGTTATAAAAGTTTTAAATATTCCAACAAAGGGGATTATTATTAACTAACGCAAAAGCTCTTTTATTATATTAGGATATTTTATTTCTTCTATTTTTTTTATCTCGCTTTCAAATTCCGTCAAATAAATTTTTATCGGGCTTATTTGTTTTCTTATATATTCTATAACTTCGGCGGAAACGACAATATCTCTATTCACATTTACGACTATAAAAGGAATTTTGAAACCAATTTGATGGAGAAATCCGATTTGCTCCAAACTCGCATGGATAATATTTGAATCATACTCGACTATCGGAATAATTTGCTTTTCGATTTTTATATCCTCGATTAAATCGATAAAATTATAATTTTCTTTTATCGGCGAATATAAACTTAAAGACTCGAAAACCATATAATCGTAACTTTCGTTATTTTCATAGATTAAATCGTTAATTTCTTTTTCTTCGATACTTCCGTTTTTTTCAATACTGTGCATAGGAGAAATATTTCCGTTCGTGGCATAAGAAACGAATATATCGGAAGCGTTTAAATTTGTCGTATTCTTTATATAATCGCAGTCGGGCAGTTTTCCGTCTTTAACTTCCAAAACGAAAGGCTTATAATAGCTAACTTTTTTACCCAAAATTTTTAGAGACGAAATTATATGAGATGCCAAATAAGTTTTTCCCGCTCGTTTAATATCAGAAACTATGCAAAAAATTTTCATTATTGCCTTCCAAAAAAATTATTAAATATTTTGAACATTTATTTTTAATTTATAAGATTTTTTTTCGTTTGGTTTTAAGTCGATTTTTTTCAAACAAACTATAGTAGAATTTTGATAATTCATTTCAAGTTTATCGACAGCGTCCGAAATTGTATAATTCGGCATATATAAATAATTCGTTTCTTCCTCGCATTCGATTAATATTTTTATTTTTATATAAGCTCCGTCTATCATTCCAAAAATTTTTCCATCGAATTTTCCACCGTCCGATAAATTTTCCGATATTTTTATTCCGTCTCCGATATAATATCTGTCTTTTTCGCCTCCAGCAAGCAATGTAATATTATTTTCCAAACCGTAGACAAACTCAATTTCTTCTTCCGATTTGTTTTCTATAATCGCTTCCAATGAAAAACCGCCGTTAGAATTTATTATATATTTTTTTGTAAGATTAATATTTTTTCCGTTTACTTTTCCGTCTCTATTAAATATTATAGTCGCGGAATTTTTATCAATTTTATTTTCCGTTATTTTATAGTAGGATTCAAAAAATTTAGCGTTCTCTTCATATTGCAATAATTGAAATTCTTCCGCGCTCGGAATTTTATTAAGAAAATGGTCGACTCCAAATACTTTTTCATTTTTATCGAATATCAAATATTTTGCAATTTTCTCGTCCACTTTTTTTGCAATTTCATGAATCGAAACATGCCCATCGTTTTGATTATCGTTATTCGCATTTCTCATAGCCGAAATATGATAAGCCTCTTCTCGTCTCTTCAAAGCGTCTATTAGATTAATAGGATTTTCTTTTTTCAAATCCCATTCGATTATCGAACCGCTCAAAGTATGGAAAATCAAAGTTTCTTTTTCTGACGATATTATTATCTCGTCTCTGCCGTCCATATCAAAATCAATTTTTTTTTTTGTAAAATAATTTTTTCCGTAAATATTTTTTTCGGATATTGAAGTCGATTTTATCAAATTGGAATATGTGGCATGTCGCAAATTATTTAAATATAATCCGCCAAAAGTTCCATGCCAATAAGGGCAGTTGCATTGTCCTTGAAGCAAATAATCTAAAGCCGTTTCTTTATCTTTATTATCTTTTTTACTTTTATCGAATTCTTCAAAAACATTGGAAGCATAAATCATTCTTTTATTCATTCTGTCGCTTTCGGAATATTTTGAAAAATAATTTCTCCAAAAACCGCCTCGCATGAATCTTACGATAATATCGTTTTCCGGAGATTTTTTTAATTCTTCAAGTTTTGAATGAAATTCGTCCTGCACCTTAGCGGGCAAAACCCAAGTTAGCATTTCTTCGTAGGAGCCAGTAGGAATATATATTTTTGAAATCGGAGAGAATTTTTCCATATATTCCGAGTAAGTAATAGTTTTTATAATATCTTTTTTCTCGCTTAAAGCCTCAAAAAATTTTTCAAGCCATTTGTCTTCGTAAACCCATTTTTGAGTGCCTGGCCAATCTCCGTATTTTTCGCCATCGTCATGCAAAACGACAACTCTGTCGCCTTCTTCCGTTGCAATCGATTTTAAATATTCAATCGATTTTTCAACTTCCCTGAACGGTATCAAATAGCGAAGTTCCTGCGAGATTGGAAAAATATTTAACTTATAATTTTCGTTGTCCGTTATAAAATAGCCGAAAATATTTTTTGTGTCTATTCCAGTTGTCAAAAACTGCGAATCGTCAAGCATAATATATTTGATATCGTTTTTCGCAAGATTTTTAACCAAAGTCGGCTCCCAAACTCTTTCGGCAATCCAAGCGCCTTTTGGAATAAAATCGAATTTATCTTTTATATAATTATTCAATTTTTGAATTTGAATATCTTTATCTTTATCGGGAATCGAAGGCATTATAGGTTCGTAAAAACCTCCGCTTTGAATTTCAATTCTTTTTTCTTTAGCTAGATTTTTTAATTTTTCAATATGTTCTGGATGATTTTTTTCTATCCATAAAAGAAGGCTTCCCGTGTAGTGAAAATTAAATTTTATATCTTTATATTTTTCTAATACATCCAAAAATGGTTTATAAGCTTTTTGATATGCGCTTTCAAAAACGAAATCAAAATTTCCAACGGGCTGATGATTATGATTGCCTAATATTAAATTTATAATTTTCATAGTAGTTCCGTTTATTGATATTATTAATTTTAATTAACATAATTCTACATTAATTATATGCTTTTGTAAATAGATAAAAAATGCGCTTTCTAATCGGTATTATAACCATTTGGATGATTCTTATGCCAATTCCATGCCGTTTCTACTATAGTCTCTAAAGAAGTTATTTTTGGCGTCCATCCTAATATTTCTTTAGCTCTTTCGCTGCTTGCTATAAGTTCTGAAGAATCTCCCGCTCTTCTTGGACAAACCTCCGCAGGTATAGAATGTCCTGTAATCTTTCTTGCAATCTCTATAACTTCCTTTACGCTAAATCCGTTTCCGTTTCC
>CAKVCG010000065.1 GCA_934725525.1 uncultured Brachyspira sp.
TTTTATATCTCTTGTATCTGTATTCGTCATAGATTGAACGCTTATAGGATTTCCGCCGCCTATTAAAATATTTCCTATTCGGACGATTTTAGTTTTATTCATTATAAAATTTCCTTATAAAAATATAGAATATAATAAAATAATTGAATTAAAAAACAAGACCGAAATTTATTTTTTTGCATTTCTTCGCTTAATCTCGCAATGACGATAACAAAAACAAATAAGGAATTGACAATTATTTATAAATATTATAAATCAAGAAAATCTTTCAAAAATTTTCCTACGCCGTTGGAATGATTATCTAATGCAATATAATCCGCTCTGTTTTTAACTTCCTCTTCTCCGTTTTCCATAGCGACTCCTACTCCCGCAAATTCAATCATTTCAATATCGTTATAATTGTCGCCGAAAGCAATGACATTTTCTCGTTTTACTCCTTTTTTCTCGCAAAGCCACTTCAAAGCCGTTCCTTTATTTATTCCGTCTCTAAGTATTTCCAAAAAACTTGTATGCGAAAAAGAAGTATGAACTTTAACGGAGTCTCTTATTTCGTCTTGCAATCTTTCCAAAATTTCATGCTCGCCTATAAAAAGCATTTTGCTGAATTCAAAACTTTCTATATTATGCAAACCAACAAAAATATCTTTAAGTTTTTCTTTGTTGGCGTATCTTCTAAAATAAAAATCCTCTTCGGACGCGATATATTTATTTCCGCTGTAAACATGCAAATAAATATTCTCTTTTTTGTATTTTTCGTAAATTTCCATTACTTTAAGAGCGGTTTTTTCGTCCAAAGGTTCGTCATAAATAAATTTTCCGCCGCTGTCGGTAATTATCGCTCCGTTTAAAACAATCGAATTATTTTTATTATCCAAATATCTTTTATAGCGAATCATTCCCTCAAAAGGTCTGCCAGTAGATAAAACTATTTCCACTCCGTTATTTGCCAAATAGTTGAAAATTTCTTTATTAAACTGACTTATTTCGCTTTCGTTATTTAAAAATGTTCCATCCAAATCGGTAGCTATTAATTTTATATCTTTATTCATAAATCCATTTTAACATAAAAATAATCAAAAACAAGTATATTAATATGATATAAATAATGTTCCAGTAAATCTAATTATATAATTTTATTTTTTTTATTATTACATTGACATATAACTTTATTATTATATAATTTATATGATAATTCACATTAATAATAATATTGGAGTATAATATGATTAGCAGAACACAAATTATGCGTTTATTAAAGTATAAAAACGCATTAAAACGTATGAAAAGTTTCGGTTTTATAAAAGCTTATTCAAATAATTTGGGAGATGCCATAGGTATAAGTTCCGTTCAAGTTAGAAAAGATTTTTCATTATTTAATATATCGGGAAACAAAAAAGGCGGATATACGATTGACGATTTGCTTGACAGAATAGACAATATACTTGGAAAACAAGTTTCACATAATATTATATTAATAGGATATGGAAAAATTGGAAAGGCTTTGGTAAATTATAGAGGTTTTGAAAACGAAGCTATAAAAATAGTGGCGGCTTTCGACCATAATCACGAAAAAATAGACAGAAACTCACATATCCCTATACTCCCGATAGAAGAATTAAAAGATTATATAATAAATAATAATATAGAAGTGGCAATATTGACAGTTCCAGATTTGGAAGCTCAAAGAATGTTCGATGTTATATGCAATGCCGGTATAAAAGGAGTTCTGAATTTTGCTCCAATAAAATTATTGGATAGACCAAATTGTATTATAAACGATGTTAATATAGCAGATGAGATTGAATCTTTATTTTATTTTATAAACGATATTGAAAGTAAAACCGTTCAAAAATACAAAAAATAAGAGGTATAAACTAACTACGATTATACCCCTTCATTAATTATAAAACTCAATTTTTAAAATTTTCACATTTTTCTTAAAGCTATAGTTAAGAAAAATACAAATCCACCCCAAACGGATAACAAACTAATCCCCATAAATATAGCCGAATCTATTCCCATGATTTTCTCCTTTTTTATTTTTTTTATTTTAGTAATTTTTAATTTGTAAACTTTTTATTTATTAATATATTTTTCTTTGAGTTTAGCTAATACAATTCCCACTATGAAAGCTATAATCGGCATAGACCATCCTAATCCGACCAAAGCGGCTTGAGGATAACTTTCGTAAGGAACTCTTAAATCTTCTCTTATTTTTAACGCTAAAAATACGGCTAAAAATATAGGAGTTAAGAATTTCAAACAGAAATCCCACCAAATTCCTATTCTAAACTCGCTTACTTTATTAATTAAGTCTTTAAAGTCATTGAGTTTATATACCCAAGCTATTAAAACCAATTCTATTAAACCGCTTATTACAATATTATAATTATTTATAAAATGGTCCACTATATCGAGTATATATAAACCGCCGCCTGTCGCATATACCATAGATATTGCCGCCTGTATAATCATAATAACTATAGACGCTTTTTTTCTATTATAATGGAATTTATCTATAAAAGAAGATATTACGACTTCCGCTAAAGAAATAGCCGAAGTTAAACCCGCAAAGGCAAGCACCAAAAAGAATACCGCTCCAAATATTCCGTTTAATCCTGGCAAAGAATTAACGGCTTCGGGAAATACTATAAACGCGAGTCCTATTCCTCCGCTTCCCGCAACTTCCGAAACTTCTTTTCCTTGAGAACCCGCCATATAACCTATTATACTGAATACGGTTATTCCTGCAAGCAAACTAAAACTTGTGTCGGCAAATCCAGTCATGAAAGCGTTATTCGATATATCCGAATCGTCCGATAAATAACTCGAATATGTAACCATTATACCGAAAGCGATTGACATACTATAAAATACCTGTCCGTAAGCCGCTATCCAAACATTAGGATTAAGAATTTTTTTGAAGTCGGGCTTAAACATATAATCGAGTCCCGCTAAAGCTCCGTCCAAAGTAACTCCTCTGATAAGAATTACTAAAATCAATATAAAGAGCAAAGGCATAAATATTTTATTAGCTTTTTCTATCCCGTCTTTGACTCCGCCTATAACGGAAATCAATATTATAACCCAAACTATTATCAAAGGAATCGCCACTTGAGGATTGAACCCTCCCAACTTAAATCCGTCCGATATTTTAAGATATTCGCTAAAGAAAAATGTCGAAGTATCTGTTCCCCATGCCAAGCCTTTAAGAGCGAATAAACCGTATGCTAAAGACCACCCTATGATAACGGAATAATAAATAACTATTCCAAAACATGTAAATACTTGCAACCAACCGAGCCATTCCCAAGAAGGATTTAAAAATTTAAATGCTCCTGGCGCGCTTTTATGAGTTTTATGTCCCATAGAAAATTCTAAAACCATAATAGGAATTCCCGCCGTAAACATAGCGATTAGATAAACTATCATGAAAGCTCCGCCTCCGTTTGCCGCAACCATATAAGGAAAACGCCAAATATTTCCCAAACCTACTGCAGAACCTATAGCCGCCAATATGAATCCCGCTCGAGTTCCCCATTGACCTCTGTGATGATTATGACTCATTCTTTAACTCCTTATTTTTTAATTAAATTATTTAATAATTTTTAATTAAAAAAATTTTAAATTTTGTATAATATAATATATAAAAAAAGATAAAATTTCAATACTCTATATAGAAATTTTTATATTAAAATAAAAAATACTTGAAAAATATATATAAAAAATTATAATTATAAAGTAAATGAAGAAATTTATAATATTACTTTTTTTAATCATATTTGAATTATCTTATTCGCAAAATGCCGTTTTCAAACCTTTTAGAAAATTATATACAATACAAACCGAAAAATTTGAAATAATATTTCCAATGGAATCGAGAAGAACGGCTGAAAAATTGGCGAAAATTGCGGATGGAATTTATGACGAATATTCAAAGTTATTAAACAGCGAGGTTAATTTCAAAGTTAATGGAAGAATTCCCGTAACTATTACTCCCGATGTAAATGTATATAACGCTTACGCTACCGCCCTGTTTCCATATTCCGCTATAACAATATATGATACTGCAGGCATTAACGAAGCTACATACAATATGGTAGATACAGTTTATGATACTTTTCTTCATGAATTTGTTCATTTATTAAGTTTAGCTTCTGAAAATGCAGGAGCTCAAACTAAAGTATTGGGAAATTGGGCTACTCTTCAATGGTTAAATATTCCTATGTTTATGATTGAAGGAGTTACGGTTAGTATTGAAAGTTATAAAGGTTTTGGAAGAGCAAACGACCCTTTAATAAAACAATTATTAAGGCAGGACATTTATGAAGGAAAATTTAAAACTCCAATACAGGCGAGCGGTTTTTGGAGTAAAAGACCTTACGATTCTTATTATTTATACGGCGGATTATTTTCAAAATATCTGCAAGATAGATTTGGAATTGAAAAATATAATGAATTATGGAATGTAATGAGAAAAAAATTATCTTTTTCTTTTTTAATTTATAATTCTGGTTTTTACGGAGCATTTAAAAAAGTTTATGGAATGAATTTTTTAGAAGTTTGGGGAGATTTTCAAAATTCTTTAGCGCTTGAAAATATTAGTCCGAGCGAAGAGTTGAGAGTTAATAATAAAGAAACTTATATAAGCGATTTGACTTCCTACGGAGATAAAGTTTATTATATAGATAATAATATCGGCGCGCTTTATTCATACAAACAAAATAGAATTAGCGGAGATAATAAAAAAGATTTAAAATTGGAATTCTACATTGATAGAACTTCCGAAAGTTTAGATATTTCTTCTGACGGTAAAAGAGCTTTATTCGTATCTCGAACTTATAACGGCGGACTTTATAAATATATTGTAAAAGAATACGATTTAGAAAAAAAGAGAAGAACAAAAAGAAAATGGGAAAATATTCAATATGCAAGATTTTTTAAAAACGGAATTATAGGAATTGGAAAAGATTTGCATAATCCTATTTTAATTTATATTGACGAAAATGATAATAAAGAAATTTTACTTGAAGCGAATGATAATTTTTCTTATATATCGCCGACTGTTATTGACGATAATAATATAGCTTTAATAATTTCCGATTACGGAATAAGACATATTGCGATTTTCAATTATCAAACAAAAACTTTGCAATATATTGAAACAAAAGACGATAGTTTAAATTTTGTAAGATATTTAAGATATTCTAACCGCAAACTTTTATTTTCTTATAATAATAACGATAGATTTTATAAATTAGGCGAATTGGATTTAAATGCTAATAATATAAAACTTTATGATAAAGATTTTTCTGGAGGAATAATCTCGCCAGTTTATGCAAATAATTCAATTTATTATTTGGGAAATTTTTCAGAATATAATAAATTAATGAAGTTTGACGAAAATATAAAACCTCAAATAAAAAATATTTCGCTTACTTCAAAAACTATTGAAAAGTATAATTTTACTCCCGAGATGGAACTTAAAAAATATAACCCGATTAAATATTCAAAACCTTGGGCTTCTTGGATTCCATTCTTTCAAATTAACGATACTTATAACGGATTTCCTTTTGGCATAAACGGTTTTGGAATATTGTCGTTTATGGGTTCTCCTTCGGTAGATAATTTTGCTACTTTATGGTTGGGATTTGATATTCCTTCAAAATTTTTGCAAACGGAGTTAAATCTTATTTCTTCAAGTTTATTATATCCGTTAAATTTTAGTTTTGATAGCAAAGTAATTTATTCGACTTATAATAAATATTGGAAATTGGGAAGTTCTATCGATATGCAATTTAGACTTTACACAGGAAGCGATAAAATATCTTTCGGAATCTCTCCTATAATAAGCGGGGCTTTATTTTCTGAAAATGTTAGAGTTAATGACAATTCGAGCGCTTTTAAGTGGAAGTATAATTCTTGGAGTTTAACTACAACTTTATTAACTTCTTTTAATTTTAATGTAAATTCGGATAAACCTTATAGAGACGATTTGATAAGATTAGCTTTATATACTATGTATTCGGCAGCTTATAATAAATTAGGTTTGGATTTTACCTCCCAATTCCAAACGAGATATATTCCTATAAGAATGAGTTTTTACGGCGCTTATGTTTTAAACGGAATCGCTTCTTTTGATGGAGCTTCAAGAATATTTGCGACAAAATATGTGAGCGCTCCACCAGAATTTCATGCTTATGCATATCAAAAAAATCTTGCCGATAATTATTTTTTAGCGGGCGATATTGAAGTTTTAGGATATATCGATTCAAGCTTTAATTTGAGTCATATTTATTTTGATAACTTTTTCGCTTCTTTATCATATAGATTCGCTTATTACGATAAAGATTATATGCATTCGGTGGCTTTAAAAGTCGGAACGGATGCGGGAATTCCAATCGGAAATTTTAATTTAGAAGGAGAACCTTATATAATGCTGGCTTTTAGAATTCCAAAAATATTTAGTTTAGAAAGTATTAATAACATTTCTTTCAACGATTTATATTTTGGAATAGGACTTCAAATATCTTGGTAATTTCATTTGTAGTTTTAAAAAATTCTGTTATTATTTATATATGAAACAATTTATTATATTTATAATATTACTATTTTTAATTATATTTGAATTTTCATATTCTCAAGATGCTATTTTTAAACCTTTCAGAAAATTATATACAATACAAACCGAAAAATTTGAAATAATATTTCCAATGGAATCGAGAAGAACGGCGGAAAAATTATCCGAATTTGTAGACGAAATATACGAAGAATATTCAAAAATTTTAAATAGCAAAGTGGACGGAAAAATTCCAATTACGATAACTGCCGATATGAATTATTTTAATGCTTGGTCTACTCCTTTGCCTTATCCCTCTATGGTTTTATTTGACACTATGGAAGATGGCAATACGATAATCGACCCCGATAATTTTAAAGGCACTTTTATTCATGAGCTTACGCATTTATTAAGTTTGGCTTCTGAAAATGCAGGAGCTCAAACTAAAGTATTGGGAAATTGGGCTTCAATGCTTTTTTTTAATACTCCGATTTTTATGCTTGAAGGAATATGCGTGAGTATGGAAAGTTATAAAGGTTTTGGAAGAGCAAACGACCCTTTGGTTAAACAAACATTAAGACAAGATATTTACGAAGGAAAATTTAAAACTCCAATACAATTAAGCGATATTTGGAGTAAAAGACCTTACGATTCTTATTATTTATACGGCGGATTATTTTCAAAATATCTGCAAGATAGATTTGGAATTGAAAAATATAATGAATTATGGAATGTAATGAGAAAAAAATTATCTTTTTCTTTTTTAATTTATAATTCTGGTTTTTACGGAGCATTTAAAAAAGTTTATGGAATGAATTTTTTAGAAGTTTGGGGAGATTTTCAAAATTCTTTAGCGCTTGAAAATATTAGTCCGAGCGAAGAGTTGAGAGTTAATAATAAAGAAACTTATATAAGCGATTTGACTTCCTACGGAGATAAAGTTTATTATATAGATAATAATATCGGCGCGCTTTATTCATACAAACAAAATAGAATTAGCGGAGATAATAAAAAAGATTTAAAATTGGAATTCTACATTGATAGAACTTCCGAAAGTTTAGATATTTCTTCTGACGGTAAAAGAGCTTTATTCGTATCTCGAACTTATAACGGCGGACTTTATAAATATATTGTAAAAGAATACGATTTAGAAAAAAAGAGAAGAACAAAAAGAAAATGGGAAAATATTCAATATGCAAGATTTTTTAAAAACGGAATTATAGGAATTGGAAAAGATTTGCATAATCCTATTTTAATTTATATTGACGAAAATGATAATAAAGAAATTTTACTTGAAGCGAATGATAATTTTTCTTATATATCGCCGACTGTTATTGACGATAATAATATAGCTTTAATAATTTCCGATTACGGAATAAGACATATTGCGATTTTCAATTATCAAACAAAAACTTTGCAATATATTGAAACAAAAGACGATAGTTTAAATTTTGTAAGATATTTAAGATATTCTAACCGCAAACTTTTATTTTCTTATAATAATAACGATAGATTTTATAAATTAGGCGAATTGGATTTAAATGCTAATAATATAAAACTTTATGATAAAGATTTTTCTGGAGGAATAATCTCGCCAGTTTATGCAAATAATTCAATTTATTATTTGGGAAATTTTTCAGAATATAATAAATTAATGAAGTTTGACGAAAATATAAAACCTCAAATAAAAAATATTTCGCTTACTTCAAAAACTATTGAAAAATATAATTTTATTCCAAAAAAAGAATTAGGCAAATATAATCAATTTAAATATATAAAACCTTTTGCAACTTGGGCGCCATTGCCGCAATTAAATACTTCGTTTCCATATTTTATAAACGGATTTGGAATTTTTTCTTATTTTGCTTCTCCATCTCGAAATAATTGGGGAACTTTATGGCTTGGGCTTGATATTCCTTCATTATTTTTACAAACGGAATTTAATCTTACTTCTTATAGTTTATTGCATCCTTTAAATTTTAGTTTCGGCAGTCAAGTTGTTTATTCTACTTATAATTATTGGAAAGTAGAAAGTTCGATTGATATGCAATTTAAACTTTACACAGAAAGCGATAAAGTATCTTTCTATTTAAGCCCTATATTATACGGAGCTTTATTTTCTGAAGACGCGATTCCAAATTACATATCGAGCGCTTTCAAGTGGAAATACGACTCTTGGACTTTTGTCGCTACTTTGCAGGCTTCTTTTATTTTTAGAACGAGAGCGAATAAACCCTACAGAGACGATTTAATAAGAATTTCGTTATATCCGATGTATTCGGTAAAATATAACAGATTCGGATTAGATTTTAATTCTCAATTTCAAACGAGATATATTCCGATAAGAATGAGTTTTTACGGCGCTTATGTTTCAAGCGGATTAGTTTCATTTGACGGCGCTTCAAAAGTATTCGGCGCAAAATATGTTAGCGCGCCAGCGGAGTTTCATTCTTATGCCAGACGAAAAAATCTTGCGGACAATTATTTTTTAGCGGGCGACATCGAACTTTTAGGATTTGTCGATTCTCAATTTAATTTAAGTCATATTTATTTTGATAATTTCTTTGCATCTTTATCCTATAGATTTGCTTATTATGATGTAAACTATATGCATTCTATCGGATTAAAAATTGGAACAAAAGCGAGTATTCCTATAATACCTTATAATATAATAACGGGAGAGCCTTATATATCGATTGCTTTAAGAATGCCAAAAAAAATCGAAGGTTTTCAAAAAAATTCTTTTAACGATTTTTATATGGGTTTCGGACTTCAAATTTCTTGGTAATTTTATATTTTAATTATAAAAATTAGAATAAAATTCATTTATTAATGACGATATATTATTTTTTTAGTCTATAACTTTAATAGTATAATGTCTTATGTGCCTATGATGATGACGATGATGTTTTTTATATTTATAT
>CAKVCG010000066.1 GCA_934725525.1 uncultured Brachyspira sp.
ACCGTTCCGCAATCTGGCTCTGAAACGACAACTCCGATAGCGACATCTACTAATTTTCTCGTCAAATATCCCGCGCTCGAAGTTTTTAAAGCCGTATCGGCAAGTCCTTTTCTCGCTCCGTGAGTGGAAATAAAATACTCTTGAACGGTAAGCCCTTCTTTGAAGTTCGATATAATAGGAAGTTCTATAATATCTCCCGAAGGTTTAGCCATAAGTCCGCGCATTCCCGCAAGCTGTCTTATCTGCTGCTTGCTTCCTCTCGCTCCCGAATCCGCCATTATATAAACGGGATTAAATCCGTCTTGGTCTTTTCTTAAATTATCCATCATAGCGTCAGAAATTTTATCCGAAACGGATGACCATAAGTCGATAACTTTTTGGCTTCTTTCGTCATTTGTAATAATACCGTCCATATATTGAGATTGAAGAGATTCCAATTTTTTAGTCGCTTCTTCGATTTCGCTTTTCTTCATTGGAGGAATGACTATATCCTCTATGGAAATTGTCGAACCGAATACGGTAGCGCTCTTATAACCAAGCTCCTTAATCTCATCAAGCATATTTACGGTAGTGGAAGTTCCATGTTTCAAATAAACTTCATGAATAAATTTTGCCAAATCCTTACTGTTGAAATCTCTATTTTGGTATCTAAAATCTTCTGGAATAGCGTTATTAAATTTCAATCTTCCAACCGAAGTTTCGACAAATTCTTCCTCTCCCGTTTGATTATTTTTCATTAAAACTTTTATTCTCGCTTCAAGCTCTACTAAATTATTATCGTAGGCAAGCAAAGCGTCTTTTGAAGAAGAAAATATTTTATTCTCTCCTTTTGCTCCAGCGCGCAATTTTGTCAAATAATTTATTCCAAGAACTATATCCTGCGTAGGATTTACTATCGGCTCTCCGTTTGCAGGATTTAATATATTATGAGGCGCAAGCATTAAAGTCCAAGCCTCAATTTGAGATTCTGCCGAAAGCGGAGTATGAACCGCCATTTGGTCGCCGTCAAAATCCGCGTTATAAGCATGACAAACTAAAGGATGCAACTGAATCGCTTTACCTTCGACAAGCACTGGCTCAAAAGCTTGAATTCCCAATCTATGAAGAGTGGGCGCTCTGTTTAATAAAACGGGATGCTCTTTAGCTATCTCTTCCAATACTCCCCAAACTTCCTCTCTGCCTTCTTCTACAAATCTTTTTGCGCTTTTAATATTATGCGCGCTGTTTATTTCAACCAATTTTTTCATTATGAAAGGTTTAAATAATTCAACCGCCATTTTTTTAGGAAGTCCGCATTGATGCATTTTTAAACTAGGTCCAGCAACGATAACCGAACGCCCCGAATAGTCGACTCTTTTACCCAATAAGTTTTGACGAAATCTTCCCTGTTTTCCTTTAAGCATATCGGATAGAGATTTTAAGGCTCTATTTCCCGGTCCTTTTACGACTTTTTTTCTTCTGCTGTTGTCGAATAAAGCGTCAACCGATTCTTGCAACATTCTCTTTTCGTTTCTTATTATAATGTCTGGCGCTCGTAATACCAATAATCTTCTTAATCTGATATTTCTATTGATAACTCTTCTATATAAATCGTTCAAATCGCTTGTTGCAAATCTTCCTCCGTCAAGTTGAACCATAGGTCTTAATTCTGGCGGAATAACGGGAACAACATCCAAAATCATCCAAGAAGGGTCGTTTCCGCTCGATTTAAAATCCTCAAAAATTTCTAATCTTTTTCTTAATCTTCTATCGCTCTTTTCTCCTTTTTTAATCATCTCCGCTCTGAGTTTTTTTATCTCTTCGTCCAAATCTAGGTCTCTAAGCATATCTCTTATGCCTTCCGCTCCGATTCCTATTTTAACATTATCTCCGAATCTATCTAAACATTCGTTATATTCGTCTTCGGTAAGAAGGTCGCCTCGAGAATAAGTGCTTTCTCCAGGCTCTATGACTATATATCTTTCAAAATAAAGAACGCTTCTTAAATGAGACATATTTATATTTAGAAGAAGTCCGATTCTTGAAGGCGTATTTCTATAATACCATATATGAGCCACAGGCGCCGCCAATTCTATATGCCCCATTCTCTCTCTTCTAACCTTAAAATGAGTGACTTCGACTCCGCATTTATCGCAAACTACGCCTTTATAACGAATGCTCTTGAATTTTCCGCAATAACATTCGTATTCTTTCGTAGTTCCGAATATTTTTTCGCAAAAAAGCCCGTCTCTTTCGGGTCGCAAAGTTCTATAATTGATGGTTTCTGGTTTTTTAACCTCTCCATAGCTCCATTCTCTCATAACTTGAGGGCTTGCTATACTAATTTTTATTTGGTCAAAGTTTGTAAATGTCATATTAATTAAACTTCTCCTATTTATTTAAAAACTCTATTAAAAATTTTATTCTCAAAATCTATAATCTATGAAAATCTATTTAAAAATTTTAGTTTGTTTTTTAGCTTTCTGTTTAAGTTCTTTTTCCGTAGAAGGAAGCTGAACTCCCTCTTCATCATGAATCGTAATATTGAGTCCCAATCCTCTAAGTTCCTGAACTAAAACATTAAAGCTCTCTGGAATTCCTGGTGAAGATATAACATCTCCTTTAACTATTGATTCGTATATTCTCGCTCGTCCCGCCATATCGTCCGATTTAACGGTTAAAAACTCTTGAAGCATGTTAGCCGCTCCGTAAGCCTCCAAAGCCCAAACTTCCATCTCTCCCAATCTCTGTCCGCCAAATTGAGATTTTCCTCCCAGAGGCTGCTGAGTAACCAAAGAATAAGGACCCGTGCTTCTTGCATGAACTTTATCTTCGACAAGGTGATTTAATTTAAGCATATACATATAACCAACCGCAACCTCATTTTTGAAAGGTTCTCCCGTTCTACCATCGTAAAGTCTAACCTTACCGCTCGGATTCATTCCGCTTGCAATCATAGCCTCTTTTAAAGCTTCTTCTTTAGGACCTTCAAATACTGGGCATGCATATTTTAATCCCATTTTATAACCCGACCAGCCGAGCAGCATCTCGATAACCTGCCCGATATTCATACGAGAAGGAACGCCCAAAGGATTCAAACAAATATCTACGGGAGTTCCGTCTTCCAAAAACGGCATATCTTCCACTGGCATTATTCTTGCCACAACTCCCTTATTTCCATGTCTTCCCGCCATTTTATCGCCTTCCTGTATTATTCGTTTTTTAGCGATAAATACTTTTACTACTTCCTCAACGCCCGGTTTCAATTCGTCTCCATTTTCTCTGCTATAAACTCTCACATCTATAACCGTTCCGTCTTTACCATGCGGCACTCTTAAAGAAGTGTCTTTAACATCTCTCGCCTTTTCACCAAATATCGAATGAAGGAGTCTATATTCTGGAGTGATTTCCGTTTCGCCTTTTGGGGTTACTTTTCCAACCAATATATCCCCCGCTTTAACTTTAGCGCCTATTCTAACAATTCCTCTCTCGTCCAAATTCTTAAACGCAGAATCCGAAACATTAGGTATATCTCGCGTAATATTTTCCTTATCTAATTTTGTCTCTCGCGCTTCAACGGAAAATTCTTCAATATGAACGGAAGTAAACACATCCTCTTCTACAAGTCTACTGCTTAAAAGAATAGCGTCTTCAAAGTTATAGCCTTCAAATATCATAAACGCCGCTAAAACATTTCTTCCCAACGCCAACTCTCCGTTATCCGTCGCCGGTCCGTCCGCAAGAAGCCCCCCCGCTTTAACCGTATCTCCCACATTGACGACTGGTCTTTGATGAAAATTAGTATCCTGGTTTGTTCTTTGATATTTTATAAGTTCGTAAACATCAAAATCATCCTTATCGCTCTGTTTATTCGGTTTAATAACTATTTCATTATTAACCGCTTTTATAACCTTACCCGCTCTTTTCGCATGTAAAGCTATTCCCGTTCCCGGTTGACATATTTTTGCCTCTACTCCCGTTCCTACAATAGGCGCTTCGGGAAATAAAAGAGGAACGCTTTGTCTTTGCATATTGCTTCCCATTAGGGCTCTGTTTGCATCATCATGCTCCAAAAACGGTATAAGAGAACTTGAAAGAGAAACTATCTGTTGAGGGGACACATCCATATATTGAACTTGGTCTGGAGAAGAATAAGGAAATTCAGACCTATATCTTGTGGATATAAGATTTTCTTTAAAAGTTCCATCATTGTTTATTGGAGCGTTCGCATCGGCAATATGAAATCTTTCTTCATCATGCGCCGTCAAATATTCTATCTCGTCAGTAACTTTGCCTTTGACAACTCTTCTATATGGTGTTTCTAAAAACCCATGTTTATTTATTCTTGCGTAAGTTGCAAGAGAAACTATAAGTCCAATATTCGGACCTTCGGGAGTCTCTATAGGACATATTTTACCATAATGCGTATGATGAACATCGCGCACTTCAAATCCAGCCCTATCTCTCGTAAGTCCTCCCGGTCCCAAAGCGTTTAATCTTCTCTTATGAGTAATTTCTGCCAGAGGATTATTCTGGTCCATAAATTGGGATAATTGACTTGTTCCGAAAAATTCTTTTATAACCGACTGCACTAGTTTAATACTTATTAAAGATTGAGGAGTAACCGCTTCCATATCCTGCATTTGCATTCTTTCTTTAGCTATTCTTTCCAATCTTGTAAAACCAGTTTTCATTTGTATAGCCAAAAGCTCTCCAACGCTTCTAATTCTTCTATTGCCCAAATGGTCTATATCGTCCAACTGCTCTTCGTTAATAAATACTTTTATCAAAAAACGGATTGTTTCCACTATATCTTTATGTCTTAAAACTTTACTTTGTTCGTCTTCTGGAAAATTAAGTCTTTTATTTATTTTATATCTTCCGACATCTCCGAGCGCATAAGATTTAGAGTCGAATACCATATCGTTGCAAATTTTAACGACATTATCTATTAAAGCAGGTTCTCCCGGCCTTATAACATTATAAATTTTTGCGCAAGCCTCTTTTTGATTTCTTGTAATATCTTTATCTAAAGTGTTGATTATGGTGACATTATCTTTAATCGCTTCCATATTCAAAACTTCGACTTCTTTAACTCCGCTCATCAAAAGTCTTTCGGCAAGGTTTGTATTTATAAGTTCACCGGGATTTAATATAATCTCTTCTGGGTTTTCAGTGTCATAAACGGTAGAATATGAACGTCTTCCTATTAAGGCTTCTTTTTTAGCGTTATCCGATAATTTGGGCAATGAAATTTTATCAACAGTATAAAATAATTTCAAAATCTCTTCGTTAGTGGTAATCCCTATAGCCCTTAAAAATACGGTAACTGGAAGTTTTTTCTTTCTATCTATTCTAACATACATTATATCCTTTTTAGTATCGAGTTCAAATTCGAGCCAAGTTCCCCTATCGGGTATTATTTTTGCCACAAACATAGCATCTCTGTCGCTTCTATTAAAAACTACGCCAGGCGACCTGTGAATTTGGGAAACGACAACTCTCTCCGCTCCGTTTACTATAAAAGTGCCCCTGTCAGTCATAGCTGGAATATCCCCCACAAAAATTTCCTGTTCTATTATTCTTTCAGGGTCCCGAACCGTTAACTGAAGTTTTATCTTAAAAGGATAAGCGTAAGTTTTATCTCTTCTTCTTGCTTCTTTTTCGGATATTTTAGGCTCTCCTATTGAATACGAGATAAACTCTATCTGCATCTTTTCATTGGTTGCAACTATAGGAAATATAGAAGTTAAAACCCCTTGTAAGCCTTCGTTTTTTCTCTTGTTTTCAGGCACATCCTTTTGAAGAAAACTATCGTATGACTCTTTTTGTATAGCAAGAAAATCGGGGGGCTCTAAAACCGAAGCATAACGCGAAAAATTCACGCGTCCATTTTCAATCCTATATTTTTTAGCAAACTCAACCCCTCTCTCACTATATACTTTATTGTCTATTTGAATGTTATTAGCCATATTAAAAAGAACTCCAAATTACAGCTTTTTAATTATTTTAATTTTTAGCTTATATTATTTAAAATATAATTATTTAAGAAGGGCAAAGCTATAATACCCTTCTTAAATTTAATTGTCTCTATCTATTATTTAACTTCAACTTTACCGCCTGCGGCTTCCAATTGTTTTTTAATAGCCGCCGCTTCGTCTTTCGAAACGCCAGATTTAATAGTCTCTCCGCCTTTTTCTACGGCGTCTTTAGCTTCTTTTAAACCCAACCCGCTAACCGCTCTAACTTCTTTAATAAGCGCTATTTTTTGAGCCGCATCGAATCCAGTAAGAATTATATCGAATTCGTTTTTCTCTTCTTCAGCAGCTCCGCCAGAGGCAGGTCCGCCCGCAGCGGGAGCCGCTACCGCGGCAACGGGCATAGCGGCGGTTACATTGAATTTTTCTTTTATAGCTTCAACCAATTCATGAAGCTCTATAACTTTCATCTCTTCTATCGCTTGTAGTATTTCTTCTTTACTTAAAGCCATTTTTATTCTCCTTAAACTTTTAATTTTATTTTTATATTTTTTTAGCAATTAAGCCGATTTTTTCTTTCCTTCTTCAACGGAATCGAGAGTATAGGCAAGTTCCGATATGATACTTTGAAGAGAATTTGCCAAACTTGATATAGGCGACTGTAGAGCCGTAACCAAATGAGAAAGCAAAACATCTCTTGACGGAATATTAGCGACAACTTGAACATTAGCAGAATCGAGCAAGTCTTCACCCATATAACCGCCTTTGATTTTTATTTTATCGTTCTTTTTAGCGGCTTCGCTAATCACTTTCGCCGCGGCGGGCATATCCTCTTTCGCGAAAACAACCGCCGTTGGATTTACAAACATCTCGTCTTTTACTTCTCTGCCTAAACCTTTCAAGGCAATATCTACCAAAGAATTTTTACATATTTTTATTGAGGAAGAAGTTTTTGAAAGTTCGCGTCTTAAATCGGTAAGTTGAGCGACATTTACTCCTCGATAATCGAAGAATACAAGCCCCGCGCAAGAATCGATTTGTTCTTTAAGATGCGCAACCGTTTCAATATTTTTCTTATTAGGCATATTATCCACCTCTTTTATATTAAACCGTTTCTTTAATCTATTCGCATAATGGGATCACAAAATACGACTTCGTTTATAAAAACAGGTTTATTCAATTTTAAAATCTTATAATTTTATTTTCTTATAATCTATATTTATTCCGACTCCCATCGTAGAAGTAACGCTTACTCCTTTAATGTATTCGCCTTTCAAATCGGAAGGTTTTTTTCTCAATATTTCATCGTAGAAAGCTTTAAAATTTTCATTCAATTTGCCCGCGTCCATAGAAGCTTTTCCTATTCCCATTCTAACTACTCCGAATTTATCCGCTCTGTATTCCATTCTTCCGCCTTTAAAACTTTTCACGGTTTGAGCGATATCTAAAGTTACCGTTCCAGTTTTTGGGTTTGGCATAAGTCCTTTCCTTCCGAGTATCTGCCCTAATTTTCCGACTTCTTTCATCAAATCGGGAGTGGATATTGCGACATCAAAATCGGTATAACCGCCTCTGATTTTACTTATCAAATCTTCAAAGCCGACTTCCATAGCGCCAGCGTTTTTCGCTTCGTCAGCTTTTTCTCCTTGGGCAAACACTACTACTCTTTTTTCCTTTCCGAAAGAATTTGGAAAAGATAAAGTGTCTCTTATAGAATGTTTTGGCAAGATATTGAGGTTTATCGTAGCCTCGATAGTCTCGTCAAATTTGCATGTGGCGTTTTTTTTCGCCAATTCTATAGCTTCTTCAACGGTATAAGGTTTTAATTTTTCTACCGTCTTAAATATAGCATCGTAACGTTTGCCTCCAATCTTTTTTTGTTTTGTAGCCATTTTTTAATCCTCTTTTATAATCAATTTTTCAAACAATTACTTCCATTTATTCGTATTTTTTCAATAAATGGTGCGCTTTTATTTTTATCTAAATATTTAAATTTCACTTTAAATAAATATTTATTCAACTTTTATACCCATAGCTCGAGCCGTTCCAGCGACTATTTTTTTAGCCGCTTCAATATCGTTTGCCGACATATAAGTCATTTTTTCTTGAGCGATTTCTTCAAGCTGTTTCTGATTTATACTCGCTACTTTTGTTTTATTAGGCTCTCCCGAACCTTTTTCTATTCCCAATTTCTTTTTAATCAAAGTGGAAGTAGAAGTTCCTTTCGTTACAAAAGTATAGGTTTTATCTTCGTAAACCGTTATATAAGTATTTAATAACTGTCCTTTTTGTTTGGAAGTTTTAGCGTTAAAATCCTTAACGAACGCCGCTATTTGTATCTGCTTCTGTCCGAGCGCTGGACCCAAAGGCGGAGCTGGAGTAGCTTCTCCTCCTGGAATTCTAACTTTTACAATACCGACTATTTTTTTTGCCATTTTATACCTCTTAATTTTATAATTTCTTTACTTTATTAAAATCTAATTCCGTAGGCGTGCTTCTTCCAAAAATCTCTATTTTAACGGTAACCTTTCCCTTATCCGTATTGACGTTTTCTATTATGCCGTTCAAACCGTTAAAAGGTCCATCAACCACTTGAACTTTCTCGCCTATATCGAAATCCATTCCTATAATTTCATTTATTTGATTTTTAGACTTGCTCTCCATATCCTCAAATATACGGTCAACATCCGTCTCGCTTAAAGGAGTGGGTATTATTTGCCCCTCCTCTTTAGTCGTTGCATGACTTCCTATAAAACCAGCAACTCCAGGGGTTCTTCTAATCATAGACTGTGTGACATCGTTCATTATCATTTTAACTAAAACATATCCAGGATAAGAAAATTCCTCCTTATTTACTTTTTTACCGTTTTTTGTAACCGAAACCGTTTGGGAAGGTATATATATATCAACAATCAAATCGTCCATACCATTTTCTTTTTTTCTTTTATCTATTCTTTCTTTTACCTTGTTCTCATAGCCATGCTGAGTATGAACTATATACCATTTAAAATCTTTTTCTTCTTGTTTATAATTTTTATATTCTTGCATGTCGGACATATTTAATCACCTGTTATATCTGTTTTTTCTAACATATCGAATGGCAAAATAAATAACGAATAAAGCCGCAAATATTACTATCAAAATCAAAATAATAGTAGAAGACATTATAGTCGATATAATAGAACCATCAAGTAAAGTTCTAGTTAAAAAAGTTACCACATAATCCGCGGCTCCTAAAAAAGCCGAAGTTAAAATAAGTAAAATAATTACCACAATCGTTTGATTAATAACTTCCTGACGAGCGGGCCATACGCTCCTTTCAAAAAGCTCTTTTCTTATCTCTCTTAAAGAATCAAATAATTTATTTTTTTTCTTCTCTGCCATAAAATTACCTTCAATATAAAATACCAACAAATTAATAAACAATCAGGTCAGACAGGAGTCGAACCTGCAACACCCAGTTTTGGAGACTGGTGCTCTACCAATTGAACTACTGA
>CAKVCG010000067.1 GCA_934725525.1 uncultured Brachyspira sp.
GCTATTAAATTATTTTTAATGGCTGCAAGAAAAGGAGTCTGTTTTAATTTGCTCGATATTTCAGGCAAAGAAAAATATGGAGACAAATATTATTATTACAAAAAAGAAGATATACTAAAAACTACAAAAAAAATACTCGATTCTTTAAATATAAAATATAATTTGAATATATCGGACGAATATTTAAATAATGATTTTTCGGTATTTATAGATATTTTTTGTTAAAATTAGTTTTTAGTAATTGCAAGTAAAAACAACGAGCTTCCATTAAAAATAAAATGAAAGCCCGTTATCCATTTGAACTCTTCTACTACTTCTCAATATAAGCGTAATTAAATCTGTATCTTCCCAAAGGCTCGTCAATATAATTTTTAAGTTTCGGACTAACGACTAAAAAATCCGTTCTGTATATGAAAGGTATAATCGGAACTTCATCAAATAATATCGCTTCCGCTTCTCTTAAAGCTCCCATTCTCTTTTCGGCGTTGGTCGAGGTTCGAGCGTATTCTATCAAATTGTCATATCTTTCATTGGAAAATCCGCCGTAATTAAAATCGCTGTCGCTTGTCATTATTTGAAGCATTGTCAAAGGGTCGTTATAATCTCCCGTCCAGCTCGCTCTAACCATTTGATAGTTTCCGGCTTCTCTTAAAGGCAAACTTATTTTTGATTCGACTATTCGTAGTCTCAAATCTACATTCAAATTATTTTTCCACATATCCTGCACGGCTTCCATTACGGTAGTATAAAATCCCGCTCCCACATTTATTTCTATAGGAGGAAAATTTTTTCCGTCATTGTATCCCGCTTCCGCCATCAATCTTTTCGCTTCTTCTACATTTTTCGCATGATTATTGATGTCTATATAATCTCCGCTCTCTTCTCTGAAAGATTTATTCAATCCTTTTACGACAGGAGGAACGAATCCGCCCGTAGCGATTAATTTTCTATGCCCGATATTCTCCACTATATAATTTCTATCTATCGCAAGAGATAACGCCTTTCTCACTCTCTTATCGGATAAAGCCTTATCTTTCGTATTCACATCGATATAATAACAACCTATAATATCGCTAACCGCCATAAGATTATCTTTAATCAAATTTTCAATCTCGCCTATAGGAGGAGCCGTTATTGAAAAATCGACATTTCCCGTTCTCACGGAATTCAAAGCTATATATTCGTCAGCCATCAAAACAAAATCGATTCTTTTAGCGACTTGACTTTTGTAATTCCAATAATTCGTATTGATTTCAAACGCTATCAATTCGTCTGGTTTTCTTTCAACCATTTTATAAGCGCCGTTCCCAATATAAGTTTCGGAATTCCAAGTCCAATCGTCTCCGTAGGTTTCTATAATATCTTCTCTAACGGGAACATATACTCCGCCCGAAGCGACAATATCCAAAAAATATAGAGTTGGAGATTCCAATTCTATAATCAAAGTGTTTTCGTCAACCGCAATAACCCCCAAAGATTGAACGGGTTTTAATCCTCTCGTTATATCTTTAGCGTTTTTTATATATTCCATCAAATAAGACATTGGAGAGGCGGTTTCTGGATTTACCGCTCTTCTGAAAGAATATAAAAAATCTCCCGCCGTCACTTTTTTACCATCGCTCCATTTGGCGTTATCTCTCAAATGAAAAGTATATTTCAAGTTGTCTTCGCTTATTTCCCATTTGTCTGCGACTCCTTCGATTATATTGTTGTTAGTGTCTTTATTTAGCAACCCCTCGAAAGCATGATTAATGTATATAAATCCGTAAGAACCGCTATTCAAAGCTGGGTCTATAGTTTTTAATTCATACTCCAAATTTACCGTTATCTCGTCTTTAATCTCTTTTTCTTTAATATTATTGCAAGACGAAACCAAGAATAATAACACTAAAGCTTTTGTAAAAAATTTGTAAGTCATAAAAACCCCTTCGCCAAAACTTACATTGGCATAAAATTAATTAAATTTGATTTTTATAACCGTTTGAAATGTAAATTAATCTTGTTTTGATTTATGATTTAATAGATTAATAAAAAACAAATAAAACAAGACCAACTTTAGAAAAGAATCTCATTTTATTTATTTTTATAATGAGAGTGATTCCCTACGCTGGCATTACCCAAACAGGTTATAAGGGTCGAAATATTTAATTTCCTCTCAGCCTTTTAAAGCTCCCCTATTGATTAATATTGTATTGCATTTTAATTTTTTGTCAATACTTAAAATAAATTCCAAGGATTATAATTTGGCAAATCGGCTTCGACAAATATAATTTCGTCTTTTACTGGATGCGGAAATTTCAAACTTTTCGCAAATAACGCGAGCGGAATATCGTTTCTGTCGTATTTGATATAATTTCCGTATTTTCTGTCTCCGTATATAGTATGTCCGATATTTGAAAATTGCGCTCTTATTTGGTGAAATCTTCCCGTTTCAAGTTCGACTTTTACAAGAGACAAATTTTTTATAATATCTTCTTTAACGACATTATATTTGAGTTTGGCAAATTTTGAATTTTTAGTATTTTCAAAAACTATCCGCGCTATATTTCCTAATTTATTGCTTCTTTTAATAATATAATTTTCAAGCGTTCCGTTTTTTTCGGATAAAATTCCATTGACTACCGCGTAATAAATTTTTTCAAATTTTCTATCTCTTATAGCTTCGCTTAATCTTCCCGCCGCTTTCGAGGTTTTGGCAAATACCATTATTCCTGCGACTGGTCTATCCAATCTATGAACCAATCCTAAAAATATATTTCCACTTTTATTATATTTTAATTTTATATAATCTTTAACATATTCAAAAAAAGAAATGTCTCCGCTTTTGTCTCCCTGCGTTGGAATATTCGGAGGTTTTATTGCGACTATTAAATGATTATCTTCGTATAAAGGTTTGATATATTCGGTTAATTCTTTTAAAGATTGCATACTAAAAATTGAATATGCCGAGTCAGGGAATCGAACCCTAGACACAAGGATTTTCAGTCCTTTGCTCTACCTACTGAGCTAACTCGGCAATAAAGCGTATAAAAATTAATTATAGCATAAATATAAAAAATGTCAAATTTTTATAAATTATTTATTGAATTACTACGATAACCATTTTATATTATCTTCGTTAATTAGTCAAATTATTTTTATAATATAATGTCAATTACTAATTATAATATAAAGGATATATACCAAAACAAATAGAGAAGTTATTCCAAGCCCACACATTATTAATTGAAAAATACTGATATTGTCGAAAAATCTTGCTATCAAATTAAGTCTCTCATCCATAACCTCATAAGAGCTTAAAGGAGCTATATAGACATCCTTTTCAGGGTCGAATATTTTTAATTTAATCGGTTCTGTCTCTTCTATGACGGCGCAATATTCGTCACTTAATTTTATCGTAAGTTTCGTGCTTTCATCGGTAACGATTTTTTCTAAAATTTCGCCCGGAACAAAATATTTAGAATATTTGTCTTTCTTGCCTTTAGATTCTATATAAATCATATTCTCTTCAAAAAGATTTGAATTTATACTAACCACAATCATATCGCCTATTTTTATTTCATTTATAGGAGTTCCGCTCACGGGAGAGACTACTAAAGAAGCGTTTATTATCTTATATTTTTCCGCAATATCCTCTTCTTCGGTGGCGATTTCATACTCGGCATTTGAAAAAAAGTTATATATATTAAAATCAACTTTCTTATTTTTTATATCTTCTTTAGTATTTTCTATAAAAGATTTGATACCGTTTACGGGATAACATTTGTAAATAATATCGTATATTCCTATATTAAAATCCATAGATATATTTAAAGTGTCCGCAAATATATCTATAATAGGAATTATATCGTTTTTAAGCAAATAATTTACTATATTAATTCTATTAACTCTGTCTTTTAGTATTTTATTTACATCTTCTTTTAATTTATCGCTTGGAACAATTAAATTATTTTCAGTGGAAACGGCGAATTCTATATGTTTATATAATTCCTTTAAATCGTTGGTATTATTAAGGAGATTAAAAAAATCATAATTATTTGAAACTATGATTTCCTTATCAATCAATTTCAAATTATCTTTGTCTATAAAAAACATTAAATAAATATAATAATCCATATCTGGATATTCGGCGAGTAGTCTAACCGCCACGCATTCTTTTTCCGCTACGGCAACTTCTTCTTGAATCATATACCTACCTTATTTTATTTATTTAAATTATAACATAAAAATCTTATTATTCAAATATGAAATTAGTTTGAAAATAATACGTTAATAATAGTATCGTATAAATTTTAATTATCAATAATGAATTTCGATAAACTATAAAAACATTTAATATTGTATATTTACAAAAATTTATATTAATATATTATAATTTTTTATAATGGTATAATAAATGAATAAAACTAATAAATTGTTAAGTAAATACAAAAATATAAATACAAAAAATTTTCAAATAATTATTTTCCTTATAATTATATTTTTTATATTTGCTCTATTTTTTTCTTTATATATGTTTCAAACTTCAAGAGATTTAAGAGTTCGTTATATCGATTTGGAATTTGAAGATTTGCCGAAAAGTTTTGACAATATAAAAGTCGCTTTGGCTTCGGATATTCATTCGGGGCTTTATGTTCCTTTGTCTCATATTCAAAAAATGTCCTATATGATAACGACTAACAAGCCCGATATTATACTTTTTATTGGAGATTATATTTACAGCGCGCCTCGATGGTTTAAATATTATAATAAAAAAAATATTCACAAATTGAGCGATGGAATAAAAGATTTGAAAGCTACGCTCGGAAAATATGCCGTTTTGGGAAATCATGATAATTATGAAAGCAAAATTGATGTTTCAAACGCTATGCATTCAAATAATTTTAAAATGCTCGATAATAATATAATATTTATAACCAACGAAATCGGAGAATATATTTCAATCGGAGGAGTGGGAGATTTCATGACGGACGATGTCAAATTCGATTTGGCTACAAAAAATGTCAAAATTAACGATTTTAATATTTTGTTGTCGCATGAACCCGCCGCTCCTTTAGCTATTGCAAAAAAAGAAGGCTATAACGAACTTATAGACTTTTTTGTCTGCGGACATACTCATGGAATGCAAATAAGTTTTATTCCTATGCCATTGATAGAAAGATTAAATAAAAACAGAGATTATCCTTTAACTACTATTTACGGAAATATGCAAAGCGAAAAAACGAAAATTTATGTTTCTTCAGGAGTCGGAGTAGTTTTGCTTCCTTTTAGATTATTCGCTTATCCCGAAGTTGTTATTGCGACTTTGAAAAGTAAAAAATAATTAATTATTCGTATTAGTATAAACTGTCCAAGTATCGTCTGGAAGTTGATAATAAGTATTATTTATTAGTCTTTGAATATTCCTTCTGTATAAAGCCGTTTCAACTTCTTTAATATTCGCCATAGTCAATTTTGGGTCGGAAAGAATCAAATATTCCGCAATCGTCCTTCTATCTGTATTTTCTTTTTCCATTATTTCTTTTATATATTTTATTCTCTCTTCGCCGAATTGATTTTTCGGAGTAGATATTTCAAAAGCGATATACGAAAGATAGCCTTTATTATTTTCGCCTATATAGGAATTGGTTTTATATAAATTTATTTCGTCCTGATTAAACATACTTCTTATTAAAGCCTCTTTATAATCGGAAGCTATTTCATCCGAAACATTCGTGCTTACCATTATAAGACTCAAATCTTTTTCGCTCGACAAAGTAGATATTTGATAAGCGCTTTCGTCTATCTGTCTGTATCTTCCCAAAACCTGCGCCTCGATTAAAGTTTTTCCCCCCAAAACTCTCATCTCGGGTTCTCTCACAAGTATCAATTTTGAACAACTTAAACTTAAAATACTAATAAATATAAAAATAATTATAATATTTAATTTCATTCTAATAAATCTCCATAAACTAAAAATCAATTATTGCCTTCCAAATACGATATTACATCCGAAAATGGCATCGGCTCTAATCCGAATTTATCTCCCTCAAAAGCTATCAGCTGTTGCTTTTGCTGGTTTGGTTTATCCAAATTCTGGTCTCTAAAATAAAAAGTCGTAAACACTTTATTTGCCGAAATGCTCACTTCGACCGCGTTCGCGTCATATCCGAATTGAACTATATTTTCAACCGTAGATATTCCGGGATTAATCGGTCTTATCATCTCTATCAAAAATTTTGAAAATTCCGTTGACATCTTACTTATTCCCACAAAGAAAGTCGCCGGCTTTATACTGCTTAAAGGACTTATTCCTATTCCCGAAATATCTCCAGTCAAATTAACGAGCAGTTTATCATCGTCTATTCTGCCTCTGTTTTCGGGCGAAAGCAAATATTTAAAATTAATGTCGCTTGCCAAAATTCGCATATCGTATTTTATAGTTCTCGCGTTGAAACTTCCCAAATCCAAATTAAGCCAAGGTAAATGTATAGCGCCTCTCCTTGGAGCCGTTCCATTAGATATTGACTGCAGAAATAAATCATTGTCGAATTTTTCGCCGCCGATATATAAAGAAGATTTTAAATCTTGAATCGTAATTCCATGTCCTTGAATTTTAACCGTCGAAGAAAAATCCGTTATTCTTATGCTGTCGTCTATGAAAGGAGCTATTTTTAAGTAAACCCTTAATTGCTCAAAAAATAAATTTGGAACTTCGCTAATTAAAGGAGTATATCTTGTCGCCATTGAAACTACTTGATTTTGAGTAGGAGTCAAATCAAAATTATAATCAATATCGGACTTTAAACCTCTCAAAACTATAGACATTTTACCTTCAGAATCCATATTGACAAAAAAGCCATCCGCTATCAAATCCCCGTTTGCAATATTATTTTTCAAATTGCCGATTAGACTTAATAATCCTCCGATTTTCATTCCAAAAGGAAGATATAAATTTTCCGTGTTTAATCCTATTTCATAATTCAAATCCGCGTTTTTTATCACGGGCGTAAAATATCCGTCCGCGCTAACTTTCAAATTATTCGTAGGACTTTCCAAATTAAATTTTCTTATATTCGCATGCAGATTTTCTCCAAAATTAACATCCGCATCGGCTTGCAAAAAAATATCTTGAAGTTTATATTTTTCTTCTGTCGCGTAAAAAGTGCTATAATTTGTAAAACTTGCAAAAGTATTTTCTAAAGATAAATTATAACCTAAAGCGCTCGTTATACGAACATCGTCATCAAAAGGCAAATTTTCAAGCAATTCTGCAAATTTTGGCGAAAGCCATCTTTTCATTGAATAAGGCGCTATTCTTAAAGTATGAATATTAACAAAACCTTTTTTTAATCCCATTCCTTCCAAATCAAGATGCGATTTAAAATTCAAAAAATTATCCAAATCTAAATTAAGTTCTGAGACTTTAATTTTTTGAGAGAGCAAATCGGCATTTGCTAAAAGTTTTAATTTTGCTTTTGCCGTAGAAGAAACTTCTCCTGATAAATTATAAGAAAAATTATTTACTATCGCGTTAAGGTTTGCATCAATATCATTTATTAAATCTCCGAAAATATTTAAATCGGCATTCAAAGAACCTCTTGCAAGTCCTCCGCTTAAATTAGCCAAAGGAAGAGTTTTGAGATTAATATTTAAATCGGTTGGTTCGTCAAATTTTACCTCTCCATTCATAATTATATCGGAGGAATTCATATATTTTGTGGAAATATTATCGACATAAATAATAGTATCCGATTTTTTATCGGGATTATTTATAGCGGGTGCGATTTCCAAAAGTCCGTTTAACGAAGAGATAACTCTAAAAGTTAAATCGGTATTATTTATCATATATCTATTTAATGCAAAAACTCTATCAATCGTTGTGTTATGATTTATTTTTATATCGTCTCTTGAATTTTTATTTTTATTATAATTATAATTTATTTTTGTAAGAGAGTTTAAATTATTTATAGCTATTAAATTAGACATTGATAAATTTATTTTTTCTAAAGATATATTAACATTATTATCAATATTATTTATAGTTCCCGCGGTTTTATCGGCATTAGCATTAATTAAACCGCTCATATTCAAACCTAAAGAAGGCAAAAATATTGAAGTTAAACTATTTACTTTTTTCAAATCTATTTTTGCATATAATGTATTTAAATTAATTCCAATATTATCTGAAAATATTTCCGTTGCGGATGCTATGATTTTTAATATTTCGTCATTTAAAAGTTCCGAAGAAATATTATCTATATAAACGGTTTGATTTGTTATATCATATCTTGCAAGCAAATTGAAAGCCGTTTGCATATCTTCTTTTTTAATTCCGTTATATTTAAAATTTGGCTTTTCTATTTCAAAATCAAATTTTAATTCAATTTCGTCTTTATTATTTTTATTATCAATATTTAAATTAAATAGCGGATTATCTTTAAATAAAGTTTTGTTGTCGTTATAAGTCAAACTATCGCTTATAAAACTTTTTATATCAATATCTTTCAATATTTCGGGAGCGTAAACGCTAATCGCTTTTGATAATTCAAATCTTTTTGTATGAACATCCAAATGCAAATTAAAATTGCTTAAACTTGCGATAAGTCCGTTATTCGGTTGATTTGTTATATAAGAAAAACTATCCGCTTTAAATGACAAATTATTTATTCTTATATTTTCAATATTCGCTTTTAATTTAAGAAAATCCAATTTATGAAAATCGAAAGGCTCTTTATTAGTTTCTTTAATTTTTTCAGAAGGAGGCAAATCGGGCAAATTCCAATTTCCGCTTTCATCCGTAAACATATTAATATATAAATTGTCTATTGAAAATTCTTTTACATTTAATTTTAATAAAAATAAAGAAAATAATGAAAATCTTAATCTCAAATTATCTATAGAAATATTTTGCGCTTCGTTAAACTTTGTAGAATTATAAAGCATAATATCGCTAGCTTGAATATTTGGAAATAAAATCGAATATTTAAAATCTCCAATCTCCAATTTTCTATTCATTGAAAAATAAACAATATTTTCTATTAAATTTTTTACTCTTTCGTTATTAAAATATATTCTCGCTCCGATTATTCCGATTATCAAAACGATTAAAATAATTAAAGGAATATATCTTTTTTTGAATTTTCTTTTAGCATTATTATTTTTAATTTCATTATTATTAATATTTTTGCCCAAAGGATTTTCGGCATTTGTTTCATTTTCTTTTTTTTTCTTCAAATTTTTAAATAAATCTTTTATCTTCATAATTTATAATTATATATTATATTCTTTATAAATAAATTGATATAGTAA
>CAKVCG010000068.1 GCA_934725525.1 uncultured Brachyspira sp.
TAATTATACAATTTAGAGTTATAAAATCAATAGTTATTATTTAGACTTCGTTTAGTCGGATAAGTTGGTTGGTAAAACAGAGTTAATTCGAGGGTAAAGTCCATTAGAGAAACTTGCGAAAGTTAGTAAATTTTTTTGAATTACGGGCGTCTTTCGTTTGTTGCGGACGGAGGGTGCTTTTATTTTGCATATTTATTTTAATTGAATTTTTTTAAAAATTATTTTTACGATTATAATAAATGAATTAATATAAAAGTTTAAATTAATCTAAAGTTTAAAAAGTTGCAAAAGGACGATATTAAAGTTTTTTTATTTCGTCTATGGTTAAGCCCGTTATTTCGCTTATAAATTTTATATCCGAACCAGCTTTTTTTAGATTTTTAGCTATTGAATATTTTTCGTCTTTAATTCCTTCAAGTTTTCCTTCTCTTCTACCTTCTTCTATTCCTTCTTCTCGTTCTGTTAATAATTCGCCTTTGTGAAAATAATCTTCCCATTCTTTTTTTCGGTAAGCGTTTATTAACGGGTCGCTTTCAATGAAACTTTGACATCTCTTCTCCACTTCTTCAAAAATATTATTTTCTTTTATTAAATTTGACATATTTTTCCCCTTAAAAAATTTTAGCCAAGTGTTTAGTTTTTCTTTACTAATATTATTTATATCAAACTTCGGTAATTCTATATAATGCAACATACAATGGTCGGTTAATATTTTATTATGCTTAATTTCTTTAAGCAAATAACAAGAATGAAAATCTTTTATATCGTTAAATAAAATAAAGTCCAAAACATTAATGCCAATCACGGGAGCAAGTTTCGTATAATTGTCTGATTTATTTAATAACGAGCTATAACTATTCGCCCAATAATAAAGACTTCTGCCGATAAAATATTGATTTCCTTGAAGTTGAATTTCTATTATTACCGTATCATTGTCGTCTGTGATGCACTTTACATCAACTATTGACTCTTTGCCGTCTAAATATTTTGTTAAGTTAAAAGGATTTAAAATTTCGACATTAGAAAAGGTTTTAAAATTCGAGTCAATCATTACTCCGTTAATAAAATCCAAAACAATATTCTCATTTCCTCTATCGGAGAAAAGATAGCGAACAAAACAATCGTTTTTCTTGTTTAGACTGTCGACCGTAATAATTTTATTTTCGCTATTTTTTAAATATTCCAACTCGTTCATAATGATATTATAACAGAATAATTTTATTTGTCAAAACGATTTTTATAATTTTTTCATTTTTGATGTGTTGCGAACGGGAGGCGCTGTTTTTTTGTTTTAAATGTAAACTTCTTAATTAAAAATAAAGTATTACATAATAATTAAAATTATTTGACTTTTACCAATATTTTTTCAATTCTATTAATAAGATTTTCTATTTCTTTAAAATCTTTTTTTATGTTTAACTTTTGTATAGTTTGTTTTGCAAAAATATCCTTAATATTATTATCATTTTTTTTTAATCTGTATTTTGCTTTGTTATTATTATCCTCATATTCTGTAAGTTTTTTATCTTCTTCTTGTTTTGATAAATACTTAATATAATCTCCCTTTGAGATTTCCTCTAATAAATCGTTTTCTTGTAAAATACTCAGAGGATAAAGCATTTCAAGAGGATAATTTTTAAGTCTAATCCTATCATCTTGCGTGTCTATCTTCTCTATATCTAGCGTATAAATTGCCTGATATTTATCCTTGATTTCATCATAAGCCTTGACTCCCTCTTTGTCGTAATCGCATAAAAATAAAATTCTACCTTTTGGAATTTTTAATTGATGAAAAGCAACAGCAAAATGGTGCATTTTAGCAGCACTACCACAATCTATAATATCAAAAGGAATTTCTTTTTTTGAAAGTTTATAGAAATTTTCAATATGAAGTTTATCTAATTTCCCCTCCACCATAAGGGTAGGTTTATTTGACTTTTGGATTCGTGTAATCACACTCATAGCATTGTCAAAAGTCATAATTCCATCTGAAAGTTTTTCTATTGCTTCTTTTTTATCAATTGTTCTAATATTTCCATCTTCCATAAAAAATAAATCGTTATCTTCGCAATAAGCAACGCTTGATAAACTATGAGTAGTCATAATAACTTGACAATCAAATTCTTTAACTACTACATTTTTTAGAATATCAATTAGCATTTTTACCATTTTAGGATTTAAATGAGCGTCAGGTTCGTCTAATAATAAAATTGTAGAATCTAAAGTTGTATCTTCATATTGCCACATTATAAGCGATATAATAATTTGCTCGCCTAAAGAGAGGTTATTCATAGGAACTGAAATCTTACTTTGTCTTTCTATGCAAACTAATTTTATTTCATAAAATCCCTCTTTTATAATTTCTAATTCGTATTTACCATAGTATTCGGCAAGTATTTCGTTAATTCTATCAAGCGGATTTTTACCTGCTTCATTTTCTACCATATCGTATATTTCTTTAACTGATTTATCTTGATATTTTTTTTCTAAATCTCTTTTATGGTTTTCAAATTTAATAAAATAATTTCCAAAAGTATTCAATAAAAGCTCTTCGTCAAAAATTATGGGTTTAGATTCTAAATTTATGTCATTTATTGAATATAACCATTTATAAAATTCATCTTTACCGATTTTTAAAAACTTGCTTTGTGGCATTTTGTTTCTTTTGAAATAACGAGAATGTTCTTTGTAAAAATCTTTTTTACCATCTTGTCCGTTTTTTATAGCATTTTCATAATTTTCTTTAAAAGTTTTCATACTTTCATCAACTATAGAACAATCGCCTTCCAGTTCCAATTTAATATTATCAAAATATTTAATTTGAAACTTTATTTGGTTATTAAAAATTCGCTGATTTTTACTTGTGTCTAAATTTGAAATGGCATTTATCTGCTCTAAAAGTGCTGTTTTCCCTGAACCATTTTCGCCCGTTATAACCGCAAATTGTGGTATATTATTCCACTCAAAGCCTTTCTTAATATTTTTATAATTTTCTTCGGATTTAAAATTGGTAATAAATTTTTCTGATTTTGGTTGTTTATTTTCCATTATGCTCACCTGAAAATATTTTTATTAATTTAATTATATAATTTATTAATCATTTAGTAAATTCAAATATTATATAATAAATTATACAAATTAACTTAAAAGTATTATTCAAAAAAATTAGTTGCATAATACAAATATAATCTAAAATAAAAAATATAAATGTAGTTTTTACGAATAATAACACCAATTCTCTTTCATTCAAAAATCTTATTATAAAAATGCAATAAGGTGCTGTTTTTTGTTTTAAATTAATTTGGTAATTAAAAGTTGATACAGTTTAAGAGAGGAAGTTTATTTATTGGATTAATGAAGTTATTAAAATTAATTTTGTTATTTGGGTTATTTTTATTATGGGATTAATAAATTGGTTATTAATGTTATAGTTTTTCGATTTCTTCAATACTTAATCCCGTTATTTCGCTTATAAGGTTAATATCCATATTTTTTGATTTCATTGTTTTTGCCATTGAGATTACTTTAATTATTTTTAATCAGATAGAATTTTAAAATTAACTTGTAGCTAAAAATTAAATTTTTCTTTTTGATAAAAATTTGTTCAATATAACAACCGCCAAAAAACCGATTATGCTTATTAGAACTATAGTAGCCCCTGGTTTTAATCCGAAATAATAAGAAATAAATATTCCCGCAATCGTCCATAATAAATTAAACAAAACGGAATATATTATAGTTTTTTTATAACTTCCCGCTATCTGCAAAGAAGCGGCTACGGGAACGACAATCATAGAAGAGACGATTAAAGCGCCGACCGTTCTTGCCGATATTGAAATCGTAATCGCCGTTAAAATTGTAAAAATAAAATTTATTCTTCTAACGGGAACGCCCGATAATCTCGCGAGCCTTTCGTTAAAAGTTATGTAAAAAATTTCTTTATATAATAAGATAAAAGTCAGTATTGAAATTAAACCGATTATAATAATCAACTTGAGTTCAAAATCGCTTATCGCCACGATGCTTCCGAATAAAAAACTATTGAAATTGACATTATTTGCCACAAAGCCCGACATTAATCCCGCCAAACCTACGCTTAATGACATTATTATCGCTATCGACATTTCTTCGTATTTTGAGATTTTTTTTCGTATATATTCTATCGACAACGCGGCTAATATGCAAAAAATTACCGAAGCTAAAATTGGATTGATATTAAAAACGAGTCCGAAAGTTATTCCCGCAAGCGAAGTATGAGAGATTGCATCTCCAATCATAGAAAGTCTTTTTAATACTATGACTACTCCGATGCATGGAATTATAACGGCTAAAATTATTCCTACTAAAAAAGCTCTTCGCATAAAATCGAATTGAAATATTTCCATTTTTAAATTCCTCCAATATCGCTATTATTGCTATGCGGATGTTTATGCTTATGCGATAATTCCAATTCCAACTGTTCTTTATCGAGTTCCATTAAATTTCCTTCCTCGAAGCAGAATATTTTTGAAGAAATTTTTGACGCTCGCTCAATATCATGAGTCACCATTATTATAGAAATATTTTTATTCTTATTTAAATCGCTTAAAATGTTATAAATTATGTCTACCGTTTCCGAATCGACTCCGTTTGTAGGCTCGTCTAAAATAAGTATTTTCGGATTTGAAACTAAAGTTCTTGCCAAAAATACTCTTTGAATCTGTCCTCCCGAAAGTTTTGAAATTGCCCGATTAGAATATTTTTCCATTCCTAAAAGTTCGAGCGATTCAACGACTTTAGCGCGACAGTTTTTATTTGGAAATTTAAAAAGTCCTATATTGCAAAACATATTCGACATAACGGTTTCGTAAACGGTTGCGGGAAAGTTTAAGACTTTATAATAAGCGTTCTGCTCCAAATATCCGATATAACGCCAGCGATTAAATTTTTTTATATCTTCTCCAAAAATTTTTATTTCGCCTTTGTTTTGATTCAATTCGCCCAAAATTAATTTTAATATAGTGCTTTTGCCGGCTCCGTTAGAACCGATTATTGAAACGAAATCCCCTTTGTTTACCGCTAAACTTATATTTTTAAGTATATATTCGGAAGTATAGCCGAAATAAACTTTATCAAATTCTATAATTTTATTCATTAATTAAGTCCGTCAAGCAAAGATATAAGATTTTTTTCCATAATAGAAAAATAATCTTCTCCCGCTTCGATATTTTTTTCGCTTAAAGATTCTATAGGATTCAAAGTCAATATTTTAATTTGAGTTTCTTTCGCTATGGAATCTGCCAATTTCGAGCTTGAAAACTCTTCGTAAAATATGGCTTTTATATCGTTATTTTTTATAAATGTTATAATTTCCGCCATCGCTTTTGGGTCGGCTTCGTCTCTTGCGATTGCGATTTGAGTTAAAGAATATTCCTTGCAAAAATGCCCGAACGCGGGATGAGTTAAAACCAAATTTCTATTTTTTATATTCGATAAAGAATTTTTAATTTTATTGTCAAACTTGTCCAAACGACTCGCGTATAAATTATAATTAGATTCGTAATAATTTTTATTTTCAGAATCGATTTCGATTAAACCGTTTTTTATATTTTCCATTTGAATTTTTGCATTTTTAGGAGACAACCAAAAATGAGGGTCTAAATTATTTTGATTGTTTATATTACTAGAGGAATCGACATACTTTATATTCAAAGCGTTTTTAACCGAATCAACCCAATGCTCCATTCCTCCTCCGTTATAAATAAATAAATCGGCTTTCGATAGATTCGCCATATCCTTTGAAGTTATTTCAAAATCATGAGGCTCGGCTCCCGCTTTAGTCATATTATAAACGGTAATTTTTTCTCCGCCGATTTTTTTCGTAAAATCATAAATAGGATAAATACTCGTGTAAATTTGTAATTTGCCAAAAGTATTTTTATTGTCGTTATCGCCACAAGCGAATATTGAAAGTAAAATAATTATTATAATAAATATATTTTTCATTTATTGATAAAACCTTTTTTAATTTATTTGATTTATAATTTTTTTAAATTTTTATGAATAATATTATAATTTATAATAATCAAAAAAACAAATAAAAAATAAAGGACGGTAGAAAAGTCATTATTTAATATTAATTTTTTATAAATCAATAATTAGATATGTCAAAAATTTTTCCGTTTTCAAAATTTTTCACTTTTTCTTTTTCCGTCACAGTTATAAAAACCTGCCCCAGAGTTTTAATATATTCCAAAATATTATCTCTCCTCATATTGTCGAGTTCGAGCATAGCGTCGTCTATCAAAAGTATCGGCGTTTTGCTTCTATATTCGGAAAGTATTTTTTCGCTTGCAAGTTTCATTATTAAAGTAAACATCCTTTTTTCGCCCTGCGAGGAAAATTTTCTTGAAAGCGAATCCTTATAATAAAATTGATATTCCGCTCTATGTATTCCAAAATATGTAGTCCGCATTTTGATTTGTTCTTGCAAAGTATTTTCCAATTTTTTAATATAATCGTTTTCGTTTTCTATATCTTCTATAGTCGACAAATATTTAATAGCGTAAGGATTTTCGTTTTGAAATATAGTTTCGTAGGTTCGATTCATTTTGTCTTCTAATATTTTTGAATATTTCAAATTTTCTTTGGCGATATATAAAGAAAGTTTTGCAATCTCTTCGTTATAAATATTCGCTTCATTCGGGCTTTTTATTAGGCAAATATTTCGCATTTTTAAGAGTTTATTATATCTTATTAAAGAAGATAAATATTCGATAGAAATTGTGGAAATAAGCATATTGAAATAATCTCGCCTCAATTTCGGCTCTCCCGTCACCAAATCCGTATCGTTCGGCAAAAATATAATATAAAGAATTTTTCCGATTAAATCTTTTCTTGAAGAGACTTCTTTTTTATCCATAAACACTTTTTTAAAAACTTTTTTCGATTTCTTTTGATAGGTTATTTCAATAGTAGTGTCGTAGGATAAATTATCCTCTCTGAATATTCCTCTTATAAAATAATTGTCGTTTCCGTTTTTTATAATCTCTCTGTCCAACCTTGTTCTAAAAGAGATTCCGTTTCCAAGCATATAAATAGCTTCCAAAATATTCGTTTTTCCCAAGCCGTTATTTCCGTATAAAACATTTATTTTGTCCGAAAAATTAAATACGGTTTCGTTATAGTTTCTAAAAGAACGCAAAGTTAGTTCTTTAAGTATCATCTATATTGCCTTTTATATATTACTATTTATTAATTTTCTTACATATAATTAATATTATAAGTTAATGTTTTATAAAGTAAATAATGCAAACTTTTTCAAAATCTTTATTTATCAAATTTTTTATCGATTACTACTTGAAGTAATTTTAATTATATCGTATAATAAACGAATAAAAAATATAAATTTAAGGAGTTGCCGTATGCAAAACGATAATCAAAATCATAAAAGGGAAAGACTTTCAAGCAGGCTGGGATTCTTATTAGTCTCGGCGGGATGCGCTATAGGACTCGGAAATATATGGCGATTCCCTTATATAACGGGAAAATACGGAGGCGCCGCTTTCGTTCTTATTTATTTGATATGCTTATTAATAATAGGGCTTCCAATTTTAATAATGGAATTCAGCATCGGAAGAGGAGGACAAAAAGATATTGTAGGCTCTTATAAGGCTTTGGAAAAAGAAGGACATAAATGGCATTTAATCGGTTATATTCAAATGTTAGGTTGTTTAATTTTAATGATGTTTTACACAAGCGTTACAGGTTGGAGTATAACCTACGCTTATTATATGTTTATGGGAAAAATGGTGGGACTCTCCCCCGAAGGCGTAGGAAATTTTTTCGGCTCGATGCTTGCAAATCCTCAAATTATGGTTTTTAGTTTATTTATAACCGTATTTTTGGGAAGTTTGATTTGTTTTAAAGGGCTTCAAAGCGGAGTAGAAAAATCTACAAAATTTATGATGTCGCTTCTTTTTATTATAATGATAATTCTTATAATAAGAGCGGTAACTTTAGACGGAGCTATAGAAGGGATAAAATTTTATCTTCTTCCCGATTTGGGAAAAATCTTTAACGAAGGCGGAGCTAAAAACTTTTTGGAGGTAATATATGCCGCTATGGGGCAGGCTTTCTTTACTTTGGGTTTGGGAGTTGGAAGTATGACTATTTTTGGAAGTTATATCGGAAAAGAAAAATCGATTACAAACGAATCTATAATAATAGTTATATTGGACACTTTAGTCGCGTTATCGGCGGGCTTAATAATATTTCCCGCTTGTTTTGCTTTCGGAGTAAATCCAGGCGAAGGAGCTGGTTTAGCGTTCGTTACTTTGCCTAATATTTTTAACTTAATGCCTTTGCCAAGATTATGGGGAACTTTATTTTTTATATTTTTATCGGCGGCGGCATTGACTACTGTAGTCGCGGTTTTTGAAAATTTAATCGCTTTCACTATGTCGGAGTTTAAAATAAAAAGAAGTTTGGCTTCCGTTATAGTTGGAATAGTAGTGTTTATGTTGGCATTAACTACAGCTTTGGGTTTTAATGTTTTATCTTTTATTCAACCTATGGGCGAAGGAACGAGTTTTTTAGATTTATACGATTTTATAGTGAGTTATAATTTGGTAGAATTAGGCGGAATCTATATAATTATATTCTGCGTTTCAAAATACGGCTGGGGATGGGATAATTTTATTAACGAAGTCGATTCAGGCGTTGGAATAAAATTTCCAAAATCTTCGAGATTTTATGTGACTTATATACTTCCGTTAATTTTATTCGCGTTCTTTATTATAAATTATATAAGCAAATTCTCATAAAGTATTTTCCTTGTTTATCAATATTCTCATGACAAGGGGTTTGCAGATGCGAATCCCTTGTTTTTATTTATGTTGTAATTTTTTACTTTAACTATATTGATTTGTTTTATATATTCGTATATAATTATATTATAATATAGTTATATATAAAAAATAA
>CAKVCG010000069.1 GCA_934725525.1 uncultured Brachyspira sp.
TTGTATTGTATTGTATTGTATTGTATTGTATTGTATTGTATTGTATTGTATTGTATTGTATTGTATTGTAGAATTTATATCCGCTCATTTAAAAATTTCCTTTCCCTAATAATTACAATTTACAACCAATTCAATTAATTTCAAATTATTATACATTATTAATAAAAATTGTCAATAGCTTTATTCATAAATTAGAATTAGTTATAAACAAAAAATTAATTTATATTGAAATTATTGAAAAATAATATAATATATTATTGAGTTCTTTTTAGGGGTAAGCTATGATAAAAGTAGAAAATATCACTAAAAGATACAAAAATCATACCATTTTAAAATCAATTTCATTCAAAGTAGAAAAAGGCGAATTTGTATCGATAATCGGACCGAGCGGCTGCGGGAAAACGACTCTATTAAAAATGATTAATAGACTCATAAAGCCGACTTCGGGGGAAATTTATATAAACGGCGAAAATATATACGATAAAGACCCGATAACTTTAAGAAGAAATATGGGATATGTGATACAGCAAAACGGCTTGTTTCCCCATATGACTATCAAAGACAATATTGAAATTATACCGAAACTTGAAAAAAAGAATTCGGACGAAATACATAAAAGAACAATCGAACTTATGAATATGGTAGATTTGAATCCAGAAGAATATTTGAATAGATATCCTTCCGAATTGAGCGGAGGACAGCAGCAAAGAATCGGAGTCGCGAGAGCTTTTGCAAACGACACCGATATAGTTTTGATGGACGAACCTTTTAGCGCGCTTGACCCGATAACGAGAACAGATTTGCAAAACGAACTTTTAACATTGCAGTCGAAATTAAATAAAACTATTGTGTTTGTCACGCATGATATGGATGAAGCTTTGAAACTTTCAAATAAAATATGTTTAATGAAAGACGGAGAGATAATTCAATTTGACGAGCCAGAAAAAATATTGAAAGAACCCGAAAACGAATATGTTGAATCTTTTGTCGGCAAAAACAGAATTTGGGATAATCCAGAATATATAAGAGCGGAAGACATAATGGCAAATATAAATTATAATAACGGAATCACGGGATTTTTCACTTTGATAGCAAATAAAGGAAAATACAGAAAAACGCCAAAAATAAAATATGACGAAAATATAACCTCCGTCCTAAAAGCTTTGGAAGAAAATAAAGCGGGAAGTTTATATGTGGTAAACGAAAAAAATAAAATAATAGGAATAATAACTCAAAACGAACTAGTGGCAATATTGAATCAAAAATTTATTAGAGAAGATAGCGAAGATAAGATTAAGGAGTTTAACTATTGAATATAATTTCAGAATTCTTAATCTATATAATAGAACATAGAGCGGAAATATTAAATCTTTTATTTCAGCATATAAGATTAACGGCATTTGCGGTAATATTTTCAATAATGCTCGGCGTTCCGTTCGGAATATTGATAAAACATGTTCAAAAATTAAATAAACCGATTTTAGGATTTGCAAATATAATACAGGCTATACCGAGTATGGCGCTTTTGGGAATATCGATTCCGATACTTGGGATAGGTTCTGCGCCAGCGATATTTATGGTTATATTATATTCTTTACTTCCCATAATAAAAAACACATATACTGGACTTTCAAATATAAGTCCTCAAATAATAGAAGCGGCAAAAGGAATAGGACTGACCAAAACTCAAGTATTATTTAAAATACAAATTCCTTTGTCTTTGCCCGTAATAATGGCGGGAATAAGAGTTTCGGCGGTTACTTCCGTAGGTTTGATGACTATAGCCGCTTATGTCGGGGCTGGAGGATTGGGCTATTTGGTATTTGCGGGAATAAGAACGATTAATAATTATCAAATATTGGCGGGCGCAATTCCGGCCTGTTTGCTCGCGTTATTTGTGGATTATATATTTTCAATAATAGAAAGATTGGTTACTCCGATTAGTTTGCAGGCAACCGAAATAATCAAAAGAAAAGAATTGGAAGAAAAAAGAAAAAAAGAAAAAATTATTATATATGTCGTTATTGCCATTATTTTGATTATAATAGGAACTCAAATAATAAAATTAAGCGGAAATAAAAAAGAAAGCATAACCGTTTCTTCTTTAATGTTTACCGAACAGATTATATTAGGAAATATGGTTTCAGATTTGATAGAAGCAAAAACGGATTTAACTGTTGAAAGAAAATTAGCTTTGGGCGGAACTCAAATAGTTTTTCAGGCTTTGGATAGAGGCGATGTCGATTTATATGTCGATTATACGGGAACGATGTTTGCAAGTTTGCTTAATTATACTCCGACAAACGATGCCGATTTTGTATATAATATAGTTAAAAGAGATATGAAAAGCAAATATAATATCGAAACTTTAGCTCCTTTTAATTTCAATAATACTTATGTTATCGCTATAAGAGAAGACACTCGAAGAAGATATAATATTAATAATATTAGCGATATGCGGACGGCTTCGAGCGATTTAAGATTTTGCGGAACTTTGGAGTTTATGAATAGAGCGGACGGAATAATCGGACTGACTAATATTTATTCTTTATCGTTTAATGATTATGTAGCCATAGACGATGCTCCAAGATATATAGCTTTAGATTCAAAAGAAGTCGATGTTATAACGGCGTTTTCTACGGACGGGCTTTTGAAAAAATTCTCTCTTATAACTTTGGAAGACGATAAAAAATTCTTTCCTCCATATTATGCCGTTCCTTTTATCCGAGCGGAAACCTTAAATAAATATCCTCAAATTGCGGAGATTTTGGAAAGATTGGGAAATCTGCTTGACGAAGAAACTATGATAGAATTAAATTATCAAGTTGACGAATTGCAAAAAGACCCAAAAGAAGTGGTTAGAGAATTTCTTACAAAGAATAAATTAAACTAATAAATAGGAGTTATAAAATGAAAAAGATTATAATTTTATTTTTAATGTTTTCCGCCATAGTTTTCGCAGAATGGTCGTATAGTATCCATCATAATGATAAGGGGAAGTTATTAGCTACTTTTGATTTAGAAGGTTTAAAAGAAATTATAGAACAAAAACTTGGTAATTCTGATTGGTATAAAAATAAATTAAATGATTAATTAATTTTAGAATAAAAAATAGTTTTTGGCGACTGCTCGACTTTGGCGTTGATAACAAATTGGATTGCTTCGTTCTCACTCGCAATGACAAATAACTAAACAAAAAAATTGATAACAAGGGGTTTCAACCCCTTGTGTTAACATTTCGGAGATAAGCACACAATGGGCTAAAGCCCGTTGTTATCAAAAAACTGAATTGCTTCATTCATAATGGTTAAATTTATAAAATTGATTTTTTTAATTTAAATAATATAATAAATTTCTAATTAACTAAAAATAAAAACGGATTAAAAATGAAAAAAAAAGTTCTTATACTCGGTTCGACTGGCTCGATAGGAAATAATACATGCTCGGTTATTAGAGAGTTCGAAAACGATTTTGAAATAGTGGGACTTTCCACAAATTCTAAAATTGATATTCTAAAAAAACAAATATATGAATTTAATCCAAAAAAAATTCATATATCTTCAGAATCCGCATTAAACGATTTTAAAAATAGTTTTAAAAATAATTCAAAAGAAAAAAATATTATTCATGAAGGAAATATAACGGAATTTGTTAGAGATATTGAATTCGATATATTGGTAAACGCATTGACGGGATACGCGGGATTTTTACCAACGATAGAAGCGATAAAAAAAGGAAAAACGATAGCGCTCGCAAATAAAGAGACTTTGGTTGTAGGAGGCGATATAATAAACGATTTTGTAAAAAAATATAACGCGAGTTTGATTCCGATTGATAGCGAACATTCCGCTATATTTCAAATATTAAGGCATTTCAAAGACGCTCAAATTTCAAAAGTAATAATAACCGCTTCTGGAGGACCGTTTTTCAGAACTACAAAAGAAGAATTAAAAAATGTCAGCGTTGAAATGGCGTTGAAACATCCCACTTGGAATATGGGCGGAAAAATTACGATTGACAGCGCTACAATGATGAATAAAGGCTTTGAAGTTATAGAAGCGCATCATTTATTTAATTTGGATTACGATAAAATCGAAACAATAATTCATCCTCAAAGTTTGATTCATTCGATGGTTGAATTCGTTGACGGAGAGATTTACGCTCAAATCGGAAAAAACGATATGAGGCTTCCGATTCAGTATGCCCTAACCTACCCCGAAATTAGAAATACGCCTTTTGAAAAATTGAAATTGTATGAACATTCGGAAATTAATTTTTATAAAATGGATTTTGACAAATTCGTTATGCTTAAACTCGCTTATGAATGCGGTAAAAAAGGAGGACTTTATCCTTGCGTTTTGAACGCGGCAAACGAGATATGCGTTTATTCTTTTTTAGAGAAAAAAATCAGCTTTACGAATATATTCGATATTGTCCAAAAAATTTGCGACAGAGAAATAAATCTTTCGCTTACGATAGAAAATATTATAAATACCGATAAACAAATCAGAGAAGAAACTTTGAAAGAAATAGAATTATTACAATAATTTTTATAATAATTTTTTTATATCGTCAATTTCTTCGTTAATCGTTAGCCATTCGTTTTCCGCTTTTTCTATGAGTTTTTTAATTTCAAGTAATCTTTTGCTTTTTTCTTCGTCATAAGAAACTTCAAAAAATTTTAACAATTCTTTTTCTTCGGCTTTATAATCATTAATTTGACTTTCGGACTTTTTTAATATTGTTTCGCATTTTGAAAGCTTATTTCTAATTTTTTTTCTATCTTCATAACTATTTTTATTTTCGCTTATATTATTTTTATTATTGTTATTATTGTTTTGAAATTTAATTTCCTCTTCCTCTTCTTTTAAGGCTTCGAGACGAGTTTTATAAACATAAGAATCGTAATCTCCCGAATAGAGAGATATTTTTTTATCTTTAATTTCAATAATCGTATCCGCGAGCAAACTTGTAAATGTTCTGTCATGCGAAGTGAAAAAAATCGTTCCCATATAATCTTTAAGAGAATTTGCCAAAGCTTCAACGGTTTCAAAATCCAAATGATTCGTAGGTTCGTCCAAAATCAAAACATCGGCGCATTGAGTTATTGCGGACAAAAGCGATAATCTTGCCATTTCGCCTCCGCTTAAAACCTTGACATCTTTATTAATATCGTCTCCAGAAAATAAAAAACTTCCGAGCAATGTTAAAAGTTCCTGATGCAATAATCCTTGTTTTGCATGTTTTTTCAAATACGATAAAACAGTGTCGTTAGCCGTTACATTTTTATAAGTGTCTTCTCCGAAATACGCGATTTTTATTCCTTGAGCGTAATTATAATTTCCAGAGAGCGCTTTTATTCTTCCCGAAATCGTTCTTAAAAAAGTCGTTTTGCCTTCTCCGTTTTGTCCAAGCACGGCGACTTTGCTTCCTCTGAATATTTCGATTCTCTTGCTTTCGGCTACAATTTTTTTATCGTATCCTATATTCAAATTATCCGAAATTAGCGCGAAACCTTTTTTCTCTTGGACTGCTGGCAATTTTATTTTTACATTTTTCGCGGGGTGCGTTATTTCAATAGTTTTTAATTTTTCTATTTGTTTTATTCGAGATTGAACGGATTTCGCTTTAGTGGCTTTATATCTAAATCTTTCGATAAATCTCTCCAAATGAGCTTTTCTCTCTTCGATATTTTTATTATATTTTTTTATCGAGGCTTCTTTTTCTTCTTTATATTCAAAATAATCTTCTATATCCGCGGGAAAATAAGTTATTTTTCCGTTTTCTATTTCAACGGTTTTTTCGCAAGTGGTTTTTAAAAATTCTCTATCATGCGATACGATTAAAAAACCTCCTTTATAATCGAGCAAGAAATTTTCCAAATCGATTAATGTATTCAAATCTAAAAAATTTGAAGGTTCGTCAAGAATCAAGAAATTCGGTTCATGTAGCATCATTTCGGAAAGTTTTATTCTCATTCTATAACCGCTCGACAAATCGCCAATATTATAATTAACTTTTATATGGTCGATTCCAAATCTGTTAGCTATTTTTGAACAAACCCAAGATTCTTTATTGGTAGCTTTCATTAGATAATCGAGGACTTTTTCCATTTCGTCAAAATTAGCTCCTTGCGACAAATAACCGATTCTTACTTCGTCCGAAAATATTACCTCTCCATCGTCAGCTTCCTCTTCGCCCATAAGTATTTTTATTAAAGTCGTTTTTCCAGCTCCGTTCCTTCCAATCATTCCTATTTTAGATTTTTCTTCTATAAGCAAATTAACTTTATCGAGCAAAATTTTATTAACGAAACTTTTCGACACATTGACTATATTTATAACATTTTTTGCCATTTTATTTACTATTATTTATTATTGATTTTTTGATTAAAAAGATTTTATATATTCTATATTTAAAATAAAAAATATTCAAATATAATTTCAAAAAATTATAAATTCATAAAAATTAAAAATTTTAACCAACCATAATTTATATAATAAAAAAACCGATAATATTACAAATGGATAATATGGAATCTCAAATAATTCATAAGCCTGTTATGATTAAAGAAATTTTAAGTTTTATTCCCGAAAATTCAAATATAGTCGTTGATGCGACTTTGGGAGAAGGCGGACATACTAAAGCTATGTTAGATTTGAATCTTGAGGTTCATAGTTTTGAAAGAGATAAAAATATTTTGGAAATAGCGAAAAAAAGATTGGCGGATTATAAAAAATTTTATTGTTATAATAATACTTACGATAAAATGATTGATTCGCTTCCAAAAAATATAATTGGAAATGTAGATTTTATTCTTTACGATTTGGGAGTTTCAATGTTTCATTTCAAAAAAGCCGAAAGAGGATTTTCTTTTAACGAAAATAATAAACTCGATATGCGACTTGGAATAAATAAAATAAACGCTTATGAAGTAATTAATAAATACGAAAAAAAAGATTTGGAGAGAATATTTAAAGAATACGGAGAGATTAAAAATTATTCAAAATTAGCAGAAATAATAATTAAAGAAAGAAATAAAAAAAATATAGAAACGGCAAAAGAATTGGAAAATATTATATTTCATAATTCTGATAAATCTAAAAAATACGGAAAAATTAATCCCGCGACTTTAATATTTCAAGCTATTAGAATTGAAGTTAATGACGAACTTAATATATTAAAAAAATCTATAGAAAATATAAAAAATATTTTAAAAAAATACGGAGTTGTAGTTATAATAAGCTATCATTCTTTAGAAGACAGAATTGTAAAAAGATTTTTTAAAGATAATGAAAAAACAAAAAATAAAGAAGGAATATTTAAACTTTTAAATTCTAAAGTTTTAAAACCGACAAATGAAGAGATAAAATTAAATATTGCAAGCAGAAGCGCTAAATTGAGAGCGGCGCAATTATTATAAATAGAGGTAATTATGAGAAAAAGATTAAAAGAAAATAAAACAAAAATCGAAAATAACGAAATCAAAGAATCAAAAACTTATTCTATAGGTTCGCTTTTTATAGTTATAATATTATTCGTTATAATTATAAGCGTATTCACATTTATAAGAAATATAAAATCGGATGAAATTTTAATGGAACTTTCAAGGCTCGATAAAGAAATCGAAAAACTTGAAAAAGAAGTTAAAGTATTAAACGCCGAAGAAGTTAAATTATCTTCTCCAAACAGATTTATAGAAACGGCAATAATAAACGGATTTAGTTCGGCTGCAAGCGATAACGATATAATTTACTTAAAAATAAAATCGAATTAACATGAAATATTTTAAAGAATTAATTAAAGGTTATAATAATTTTGATTCAAAAAATATAACAAAAGAATGTTTGAATACAAAAATTAAAAATATAGCTTATAATTCAAAATTAATTAAAAAAGATTATATATTTGTTGCAATTAAAGGAACTAAAGACGATGGACATAAATATATTGAAAATGCGATTGAAAATAAAGCGAATATTATAATATATGATTTTCGATTTGATAAAAAAAAAATAAAAGAATTAAAAAATAATTATAATAAAATATTTTTCGTATCCGCTAAAAATCCTAGAGAAATGCTCGCTTTTATTTCGGCAAAATTATTTGACGAACCTACAAAAAAAATAAAAACAATCGCAATAACGGGAACTAACGGAAAAACTACAACGACTTATTTATTAAAATCGGTTTTAGAAAATAATAAAAATAAAACTACTTTAATTGGCACTATAAAAAATATGATTGGCAAAAGAGAGATTAAAACGAATCTCACTACTCCCGAATCTATAGATTTAGAAAATATATTTAATAAATCGCTCAAAAAAAATATTTCTAATATAGTTATGGAAACTTCTTCGCAAGCTTTGGCAATGAATAGATGCGATTATTTGCAATTTGATACGGCGATATGGACGAATATAACAGAGGACCATTTGGATTATCATAAGAATATGCAAAATTATTTGAAAGCGAAATTAAAACTTTTCGATTTGTTAAAAGAAAGTTGCAAAAAGAAAAAATTAGCTATAGTAAATATTGACACCGATTATTTTAAAGAAATTTCAAATTATATAAAAAAATTAAATTTAAAAATTATAACTTACGGATTAAACGAAAAAGCGGATTATTACGGAAAAATTATATCTTTAAGCTCAAAATCTACCGAATACGAATTTTATGCAAAAGGAAAATTTATTTCAAAAGTAAAATTGTCGATACTTGGAAGATTTAATATATTAAATTCTCTCTCCGTTTTGGCTTATGCTTGCGAGTATAAATTGGATATAAAAAAAGCTATAAAATCAATAAGCAAAGTTCAAGTTGCGGGAAGATTTGAAATAGTGACAAATGAAAAACATGACTTTATAGTCGCAGTCGATTATTCTCATACTCCCGATAGTTTGAAAAATATTTTAATAGAAGCTAAAAAATTAAATCCAAATAGAGTAATAGT
>CAKVCG010000070.1 GCA_934725525.1 uncultured Brachyspira sp.
TCCTTTTCTTTATAGATTTTATATAATTCTCTCTCCGCTTTTTCTTCTAAAATAGATTCTTCAAAAATTAATGTATTTGAAGTCTTTATAATATTTTTTACTCTCTTAAATACAAGCAAAAGATTTGAAAATAATTCTTCATTTTTCTTTCTGAATTCGTCTATTGCCGAAATTTTCAAATAAGCGTCATATATATCGTCAATTTCGGTTGAAAGAACTCCCGAAATAGAATCTTTAGAAAAATGCAAATCGTTTTCGAATCACTTTGTTTCGATACAAATAAAAATAATTTAAAAAATAAAAAAAGGAGAATAAAAATAAAAATTGCTATTATCGGAGACTGCATGGCAAAAACTGTTATAAACAATTAAAATTCTGGCGGGAATTTCTTTACTCTATTTATAAATAAAAATTCTATCAAACTTCGAGTGCGAGTGAGTAGAAAGTAAGACCATAATTCTATAGAGCTTTGTTCAGTCGTGCGATTTTTTATTTCGGCTTCGGAGATTTTTATGACTTTCGTAATATTGGAACTTAAATTAATTTTCATTTCCGCTTGATAATATCCGTCAATTAAAGAAAATTTCGGAAGCATATCATGGACTATACAGTTTCTAATATTTTGAAGAGTTTTCGCCAAATTATATTCGTTGTTTGGAAGCATTTTATAATAGCCGACAATAGAAATTAAAATTCCGATATTGCATTGAGCCAAATCCTCGACATTAGTAATTTTTTCGTAAGAAGGTTTTCCGTTTTTAGATTTCTTTACCGATATAAAACCGTCTTCGTTAATTTTCTCTTCCAAAAGTATCATTAAAGATTGCTCGAACATACTACCCGCAAGAGTGCAACTCGCTTCAAAATAGCCGAGATAATAATTTTGATGAACTTGATAAAGAAGTTTTATCATATGAGCCATTCTGTCGGTATTTATTTGTCCGACATGCATTCTCTTATATTGCAAGGCTTTTCTTCTGCATTCCGCTTCTTCCAAAAATTCTTCGTTATATCTTTCTTTTAGAGTTAGTTTAGGTTGTTTTGTATTATTAGTATTTTTCATTAAAAGTATTCCAAACAAAAATTATTGATTGCATTTTATAATAATTGTCAAATTTGACAAGATTTATAAAATATAAATGAGATTTATATATAATAAAAAATAAACTTTTGAATAATTAAATAATATAATCTTTCGCAATGCTTCTCAATCTTCTATTTCCCAAAACATGAAAATGTCTCAATTTTCTTAAAGTTTCGCTCGAGAAGTTGGCAAGCGGAATATAAACTATTTCAATCGCGTAATTTTTTGCAATTTCTTTTAGAATATTTGAAGGCGGTTTTGGAGCTACATAACCTAAATATCTATCGACCGAATAAATTATTGTAGCGTATAATAATAAATCGGCGTAATTTCTTACGATTCCTTCGCTTTTTAATTTATCATAATCTCTCCAAACATTATAAGGAGCTTGCGGAGGCATCAAAGAAGCGTAACCTCCGAAATAGCATTTTGAAATTCCAGGTCCGACAAGAATATTTCCAGGTTCGGTTGCGTATAATATTAAATCGCTGTCATCATGAGCTTCGCTATACCAAACTATATTCCAATCGTAATCTTCGTCTCGCTCGTCATCGAATATAAGAACGATATGCCCGATATTTCCTTTTAATTTTGGAATTTCTTTAACATATATTTCGTTTTTATAATAATTTCTTATAGTCTCTCTCATGTCGATTCCGTCTTTAACGCTAACTCTGAAAGGCTCAATTTTCGCTTTATCTTCCGTAAGCATATTTTTTATTTTATCTCTCAAAATATTCATATGTTTTTCCATTGAAATATCTTCGGGAATATGCGAAAGTAAATTCGTTCTATTATTCCAAGCGTCTTCCCATTCTCCGTCATATTTTTCTTTCGGGCGAGTGGCGACTTTGATTTTCTTAAAAGAAGTTCGCCAAACATTATCGTATCTGTTCAATTTGATTTTTTTATCTTTCAAAAGTCCTTCCATTTTGTTTGTCGCGGGGTCTCTGTTTAATTTTATAGTCGGATAGTCTTCTTCGTTTTCTTCGCTATAATAAGGATAATATTCCATTCCCTGCATTATTTCCAAAGCGTAATCGTTATTTATCATACATTTTGAAGCGGTAAGCATATCTATATAATCGGGTAGAATATAATTTTCAAGCAAGCATAAATTCCTCAAATATTTCATCATATTTTTTTGCTGTAAAATCGAAATCGGCAGTTTGTATCTTAATTTTGCCTCTTTAAAAATCGTTTCGATTATATTAATTTTATCGAAATTATCCAATTTGCCTTCTCTATAAAGTTCATACATATAAGTAGTAAACGGAAATTCTCCGAGCGCCTTATTTAAAGAATCTTTATGAACATTATATATATTTATATTTTCTTTGTCCGTATTTTGATTATTTTGAAAATCGTTTATATCGTTTATTTTAGAATAATCGTTTTCTTTCATTATTTTTACTATATTCTCCCAATGCGACATTCCGCCTACAAATAATATTCTTTTATAATTTTTGTAAAGCTCGTTTAATTTATAAGCCATGAAAATTTCCCGCTCTTTATCCGCGTCTGTTTTGAAGAAAGGATAATTAGATTTAACCTCTTTATAAAATTCTTCGAGTCCGATTTTGTTTAATAAATAATCGTCTGGCATCAAATAATGAGAGTTTGGATTAATAGAATTTATATCTTTATCAATCGGAAAAAACGGAATCTCTTCGTCAATCGCAAGTCGCACGGCTTCAATAATAGAATCGCATGAGTCTATCGGAATATAAATCGCTTCGTCTTCCGCTTCTCTTATTATCAAACTTATAAAAGGAAGTCGGCTAACCGCTTCTCTTAATGATTTATTAAAACTTTCGGGATGCTCAATCGCTATAGCGTCTGGTTTAAATTCTTCTACCGCTTCTCTAACCGCTAAAGAAAAATAAACTCTCGAATGAATAGAAGGAATCGCAAGAATATTTTTATATCTTAAAATATTTGAATCTATATTTATTATTTTATTCATTTTATACTCTATTAATAATCAAGAAAAGAATCAATTATGCTGTCAAGTTCGCTCGAATCCTGCAAATGATTCGCGCATACATTACAAATTTCGTTTGGAATTTTATCTCTAATAAATAGTTCCGATTTTAAGGAATAACATGAAGGACTTGGCAATTTTCCGCTTATAGAACATATTTCCACATTCGCTATATCCGTTGGTTTTTTATACCAAGTGGGTTTTACGGTTTTAAGCGACTCAACCATATATTTTCCCCAAATTGGAGCGGCGACTCTTCCTCCTACTTGATTATTTCCGAGAGAATATTTGAAAGAATCAAAACCAATCCATATTCCAGTGGCAAGCTCTGGAGTATAACCCACAAACCAAGCGTCTTTCCAATCGTTTGAAGTTCCAGTTTTTCCCGCTCCCATTCTTGTAAATTTCGCCTCATACATCGCGCTTGTCGCAGTTCCGCCTCTCAATACTCCCGACAAAATATCGCTTATCAAATAGGCAACCTCTCTGCTCATAACCTGTTTTGCGCCGCCTTTCTCCTCGATTTCTTTTTTCAATTCTTCTTCAAAATTATCTATCACTACATCGTTTCTATCGGTCACATATCTTATCAAAATCGGCTCTACTTCTTTGCCTTCATTCGCTATCGTGGCAAATCCCGTAGTTAATTCGAGAGGAGTAAATAATCCCGTTCCGAGAGAGAGAGTCAAATCGGCGTTAAACATTCTTTTTGATTTTCTTTCATCATTATCCGCTTTAAATATCGGCTCCATATATTTTATTGCGTTCGTCACTCCGACATAATTCAAAACATTTATAGTCGCTATATTGAGCGAAACCGACAAAGCGTATCTTAAACTCACATCTCCCTTAAAGTTTTCCGAATAATTTTTTGGTATCCATGAATTTCCGTCATCGAATACGAAACCTATCGGCGCATCGCTTACTATCGTGGAAGGGCTATAATTTGTAATATCCATAGACGCCGCATAAACGAAAGGTTTGAACGCGCTTCCCGCCTGCCTTCTCGCTTGAGTTACTCTGTTTAATTGATTTCTTGGAGTAAAACCAGAACCTCCAACCATCGACACTATATAACCGTTTCTTGGGTCTATCGAAACCAAAGCGCCTTCTATCTGCCTTGAAAGTTCCGCTTCGTCAGCTTTCATAACTTCCATCATTATATCGTTCACTTCTTCCATGCCGAAGATATCGGATATCAAAGCCAAAGGACTCGAAACATTTTTATTTAAAGAATCTCTAACGGCTATATTGAATTTATTATAAGTCAAATCTTCTGGAAGCTCGAACATTAAAGACAATATTTCAAGTTTATTCAAAAGATTTCTATCGTAAACGGAACTTATATCCAAAGAACCGCCTTCGTATCTTATATTATAATTTCTTAAAGCTTCCGTTAATAATCTTTGAGCCGCTTCCTGTTTTTCAATGTCTATAGTCGTATATATTTTTAATCCGTCTTCTTTTAAGGTTTTTTCATCGTATTTTTCCACAAGCATTCTTCTCACATATTCCGTCACATAAGGCGCTCTGTCCATAGACGCGCTATAGGCGGTAGTCCCTCTTCTTCCGATTTTTCCCGTGTATGATTCCCAAAATTCTTTATATGCAATATCTCTTTCGGCGGATGTTATAAATTTCATGTCGTTCATTCTTTTAAGGACGACTTTATGCCTTTGCATCGATATATTCGGATTATTAATCGGAGAGTAAGCGTTTGGAGATGGGGGAAGTGTCGCAAGCATAGCGCACTCGGCTAAATTCAAATCTTGAACATCTTTATTAAAATAAAATCTGCTCGCCGCCTGCACTCCGTAAACCGAATGCCCGAAAAATATTTGATTGAAATATAAAGTGACGATTTCTTCTTTAGTCAATCTTTTTTCTATCTGAAAAGTAACCCAAATCTCTCTTAATTTTCTCGTTATAGTTCTTTCTCTCGATTTCAAAACTATTCCTCTCGCCACTTGCTGAGTGAGCGTGCTTGCTCCACGCGGTCTTCTTCCAAGCAGCATATTTCCTATAGTTCCTCTGAATATTCCGATAATATCTATTCCGTCATGATGCATAAAATTATTGTCTTCCATAGAAATTATGGCTTCTATCAAATGTTCGGGCAAATCTTTATATTCCACCAAAGCTCGTTGTTCGGTAAAGAATTCCGAAATTACTTCGCCTTTTATATCGTAAATTTTTGTGGGAATTGTAGGCTTATATAATTCTATAGCCTGTATATCGGGCTGAATTATAATATCCGCGATAAGACATGAAAATATTATTGTGGATATCAAAAATATTATTCCAATCGTTATTATATAAAATTTTTTGAATTGACTTATATTTATGTCTTTATATTTTTTTTGTATATTTTTTAAAAACTTCAATTTACTATTCCTAATTATTTTTATTTTATTTATTATAAATAAATTATTCCAATTAATCAATATTTAAGATATATAAAATTAACCCTATAAAACTATCGGGTGATAATTTTATAGGGCTTTAAAAAGTAATGGGTTTGTATATATATCTTTTAAGAGCGCGACAATTTTCTTTGTCGCTATATATAAAACATTATTAAACGCAAAAGGTAAAAAATTATTCTACCAAATCGAATAATAATATTTGATTATCCGCAGTTTTTATGCATAAATTATAATTATCGAACGATATATATTTAGCCGAATTCAAAAGATTCATATATTCGTCTTCCGCTTTCATATCTTCTTCGGGTCCCGCCATTAAAGTGGAAATTCCATGTTCTCCTATCGTTATTTCGTTATTTTTTAATTCAAACGGTATATTATAAATATTAACTCCCGAATTTCCCACAAAAGAGCCGTTTTCTATAGATAAAGTTATTTCCGTTTTTTCTGGAATATTCGGCATATTCGACAATCTGAATTTTTTTCCGTTTAACTCGTTAATATCGATAATATTTTCTCTAAATTTTAATTCCGTAAAATCGGAGGTTAATATTATCAAATTGTTATCTTTCAAAAACATATGTTTAGTATTTTCCAAATATCGGACAAAATTATTTTCCGCGTCCATTATGTCTCTCGGTCCCGACATTCTCGTTCTGGCGATTCTGTCAAATTTTACTTCGTCTCCATTTTTGCTATAAGAAGTTCTGTAAGTATTTACTCCCGCGAAACCGAATACTTGATTGCCCTCGTCATAGAAAGAAATGCTGATATTGTAGTCTGCAAACATATTGTAAAGAGTAAAAGATTTTCCTTTTAATTCGCTTTCGTTCAAATCGGATATTGTTAAACCTTCCTCTTTCAAACTTAATTCTCTGCTCGATTTTGAATTTTCATTCGAGCAGGAAACTATTAGCGTAAGCGAAATACATATAATGTTTTTTATTATTTTTTTTGTCTTCAAAATTTTTTGTTTTATCATTTTTTATCCTTTTTTATTTTTTAAATTAATTTTTTGTGGACGAAGTATAATATAAAAAATAAAATTTGTCAAAGAAAATAATGACGCTAATTGTTTGTCATTGCAAGTGAAATGAAGCAATCTACACAAAAGAGATTACTTCGGCTATAAAATAGCCTTCGCAATAACTATTAAATAAAAAAGACACCGTAAATTAAATACGATGACTTAAAAAATTCTTCTAAAAATCTAATTCGATAAGTTATTTCTTCATTTGAGCTGCAACTAATTGAAAATAATAATATAAGCGATAATAATGTGATTAAAAATATTTTGAAACGATTAAGATATAATTTTAGGAATTGAATTGAATAACGAATTTACAGTTGTTTTCATTTTTTTATTTTTTGTCAAGCGTTTTATATTAATTATTTATTTTTATTTCGTTAAATAATCTACAAAACTTTTTGGCAAATATACATTGTCGTATTCGTCTTTAAGAGCCTCTTTGAATAACGGAGCTATATCGGAGACTTTGAATCCCGCTATTCCGCATCCTATTTCCGTCACCAAAAATTTTTTATCTTTATTTTCTTTGGCAAAATCTAAAAATCTGTCGACGTATTCTTTTATAGTTTCCATAGACATTTTGCCGCTTTTCGTATAATCGACAGTCGGAATTGCAAAAGTTTTTCCTTGAAGTCCGAATGCTTGTCCGTATATCGCTCCCCAACTCATAGCCGTTCTCGCGGCTCCTCCGCCATGCGCTCCTTGCATGTTGCTTCCGAAAACAAATATTTCGTCGTCCAAAAGTTTGTCTATATGTTTTGAAGATATTCTTAATTTTTCCATGTATTCTCCAATGTGATTAATTTACCGTTAAATATCAATGGGCTTATAAAACGAATTATAAGCCCATTATAATAGTGTTAGGAGTCTGATAATAATGAATAATTTCTTAAAAATAGTATCCATCAACCTTATCATATATTATAACCGAATTAAATAAATTAGGTAAAATAAAAAGCTAAGATTTATTAAAAAATCTATATTTACAAAATTATTAAAATAAGTTATCATAATATAGTTTACATAATTCTAAATAGTTAAGGTTTGATATGAATTATCGCATAAGGGAAGCGAATATTGATGACGCTAAAAATGTAATCGAGTATATAAAAAAAGTATCTGATGAAACCAATTTTTTAATTTCCGATTCAAGCGAAAGAAATTTTACCGTAAAGAAAGAAAGAGAATTTTTGCAAAATATACAAAGTTCAATACTTGAAAAAATGTTTCTATACGAAATTAAAAATGAATTTGAAAATAAAATAGTCGGAATTTGCAGTATCGAAGGAATAAATAAAATTAGAATAAAACATAGAGTCGATTTGGCGATAACAGTTTTAAAAAATTATTGGGGGAATGGAATCGGCATGGCATTAATTAATTATACTATAGATTATTGTAAAATGAATTCAATAAAAAAGATAGAATTAACCGTTAGAGTTGATAATGAGAGAGCCTTGAAATTATATAAAAAATTTGGTTTTGAAATTGAAGGCGAGGTAAAAAATTTTATTTATTTGAATGGAAATTACTATAATTGTTATTTTATGGGACTTTTACTGTAATATAATACATTAAAATTAAAATTTTTTTATAATATTTTTTAAATTAAGTTAACATAATACTTGACATTTTTAAATAATATGTTAACTTTACTACTATATTTAAAGAGTCGGGACTACTTAAAATATGAGTAAAACTTTTATAACTATTTTAATATTGGGTTTGTTTCTTACAAATACCGTTTACGGTCAAATGCCTATACCGACTATAGATTTAAATATTGCACAAGCGCAAACTCCTCAACAAGTTAGCTTGGGACTTCAAATATTATTTTTGCTTACAATTTTGTCTTTGTCTCCTTCGATTATAATAATGACTACAAGCTTTATAAGAGTTTCCATAGTTTTAAATTTTGTTCAAAGAGCTTTATCTTTGCAAGAAACTCCACCGAGAGCTTTAATAATGGGACTCTCTTTATTCTTAACATTTTTTATAATGATGCCGACTTTGACTCAAATAAATAGAGAAGCTTTGCAACCTTATTTAAACGGTTCGATTGGAGTAAACGATTTATACGGAAGAGGAATTCAGCCTTTAAGGATGTTTATGTTTAATTCTTTGAGAGGCGAAAACGGAATGAAGAGTTTGGATTTATTTTTAAGCATAAGCGACACAAATATAAGATTGAGAGAAATTCAAACGGTTGAAGATTTAAATAGAATTCCAACGATGGTCGTTATTCCCGCTTTTATAATAAACGAACTTACGATTGCTTTTAAGATGGGAATTTATTTATTTATTCCTTTTATCGTTATAGATTTGGTTGTAGCTTCAATTTTGATGGCTAT
>CAKVCG010000071.1 GCA_934725525.1 uncultured Brachyspira sp.
ATATTTTGAAAAGTATAAAGTAGAAATTATAATGCAAAAATATTATACATTTAGAGGAATTATAGAAGACAATAGAGCGGGCGATATGTCTCCTTTGATAAAAGTCGGTTGCTGGCATTTGGCTAGAGATTTATTTATTGACGCTTACGGCGATATTTATATTTGCAGATTTGACATTAACAAAGAAAAAAAAATATCTTCAATAAACGAAAACGATTTAAAAAATATATGGAAACAATTTGAAAATTATTATATTGATAATGTTTTTGAAAAATTAGATTTTTGTAAAAATTGCGACGAATGGTATTTATATAATTTTTAATTTTTCTATAGTTTAATTTTGCTCTATAGTCATCGAAGCGCCTATATCCATTGAATTTGTTTTTCCTTTATATTTCGCTTTTTCGGATACAATGCAATCGTCCATTAAAACATTGGAAATATTTACTTCTTCAAACATTATGCAATTTTTAAGTATAGAATTTTCTATTTTTGAATTTTTGCCGATATGAACATAGGGACCGATTACCGAACTTTTTATTTCCACATTTTCGTCTATGAATACGGGCGGAACTATAGCCGAATCTTTAATATTTTCGCTCAATATTTTATTTTTTATTAATAGTCTGTTTGTTTCTATCATTGTCGATTTTTCGCCGCAATCGAACCATCCTTCTAATTTAAAAGTTTTAAAAATTAATCCTCTTTCAATCATATATTCCAAAGCGTCCGTTAATTGATATTCGTTTTTAGTTTTGATGTCGTTGTCTATTATATAATCGATTGACTCGAATAATTCTTTTGATTGGACGATATAATATAAACCCGTCAAAGCCAAATTGCTTATCGGCTCTTTCGGTTTTTCTACTAATTTTTTTATTATTCCTTTATCGTTTAAAAGCGCCACTCCGAATCTGCTCGGATTATCGACTTCGCAAACTCCCAAAGAATTTTCATTTTTAGAGACTATTTCAGTCAAATTCAATTTAAAAATCGTGTCTCCCAATATGATAAAAATTTTATCGCCCTCTTTAATATATTCTCTCGTCAAAGAAATCGCATGCGCCAAACCTTTATATTCTTTTTGAACGACAAACGAAAGTTTAATGTTTTTATATTTTGAAGTCAAATATTCAATCATTTGCTCTTTCAAATATCCGACTATAAAAATAACCTCTTCCAAATCGGGTATTAAAGAAATATTTTCCATTATGAAATCTATAATCGTAGAACCCGCTATTGGCAAAATCGGTTTTGGTTTTGTATTAGTATGCGGTCTTAATCTCGTGCCTTCTCCCGCCGCTGGAATTATAACTTTCAAAATATAATCCTTAAAATAATTTCATTTTATAAGTGTATAGCAAAATTTTATAAAAGTCAATTTATAAATTATTTGAATTTTTATTAAATCTGAATTATAATATTTTAACTTTATAGCTTTACTTTTTATTTATTTTAATTAAGGGCTTTATATTCTTTTTTATTTTTTATAATTTTTAATATTTAATCAAGGAGTTAAAAATGGCGGAAAAACAAATACTTAATTTTGAAGCGGAAACAAAACAAATTTTAAATTTAATGGTTCATTCTATTTATACTCATAAAGAGATATTTTTAAGAGAGCTTATTTCAAACGCAAGCGACGCTTTGGATAAGGCGAGATTCGAATCCATAACTAAAAGCGACAAATATGCGGGAATGGATAACTTGAGAATAAAAATAGAAATAGACGAACAAAACAGAATTCTAACGATAAAAGACAACGGCATCGGAATGACAAAAGAAGATGTTATACAAAATATCGGCTCTATCGCTCGAAGCGGAACGAAAGCTTTTTTGGAAAAGATTAAACAAGAAAGCGCAAATAAAGAAAACGGAATCGATTTGATAGGACAATTCGGAGTAGGTTTTTATTCGGCTTTTATGGTTGCGGATAATATTATAATCGAAACTAAAAATGTCGAATCCGATAAAGGCGTTAAATGGGAAAGCTCGGGAGACGGTTCTTATTCTGTAGAAGAAATCGATAAAAAAGATAGAGGAACGAATATAATATTGAAGTTGAAACCTAAAGACGAAAACGAAGACGATTATTCAAATAGATATACTTTAGAAAGATTAATTCAAAAATATTCAAATTATGTTCATTATCCTATAGTCATGGATATGCCGATTCCTAAAAAAGACGAAAAAGAGATTCAACAATACGAAGAAAAAACTATTAATTCGATGATTAGCATTTGGCAGAAAAATAAAAGCGATGTCAAAACGGAAGAATATAACGAATTCTATAAAGAGCATTTTCATGATTATGCCGAGCCTTTCGATATAATTCGCACTAAAGCGGAAGGAACTTTGGAATATACGGCTTTGCTTTTTATTCCTTCAAAAGCGCCTTTCAATTTTTTGCATCCCGATTTTGAAAGAGGTTTGGAACTTTATTCAAGAAATGTTTTTATAATGGATAAATGCAAAGAATTACTTCCAGAATATTTGAAGTTCGTTCGAGGATTAGTCGATTCGCAGGATTTTTCGCTCAATATTTCGAGAGAGATTTTACAACATACGGCTCAATTAAAAAGAATCGCCTCCAACCTTGAAAAGAAAATTTTGGAAACTTTAGAAAATACTTTAAAAAACGACAGAAAAAAATACGAAGAGTTTTTTAAAGAATTCGGAGAATCTATTAAAATTGGAATTTATAGCGATTTTACTAAAAAAGAAAAATTATCGAATCTTTTATTATTCCAATCCTCGAATACTGCGGAAAACGAATATACGACTTTAGCCGAATACAAAAGCCGAATGAAAGAAGGACAGGAATTTATTTATTATGCGGCGGGAAAAGACAAATCCGCTATTGAAAAACTTCCGCATATGGAAGGTATGAAAGACAAAGGCTACGAGGTTCTTTATTTTACCGACAGAGTGGACGAGTTTATGGTTGGAATGATGAGAGATTACGATGAAATAAAACTTCATTCTATACTTCAAGCGGATAACGAAAAAACGGATAAAGATTTATCGGAAGAAGAAAATAAAGAAATAAAAGATATAATGAAAGCGATTAAAGAAGTTTTGGGCGATGGCAAAGTCGCGGATGTTCGAGCGAGCGACAGACTAAAAGAAAGTTTAGTTTGTTTGGTAAATAAAGAAGATTCGATTAGTTTCAATATGGCTAAAGTTCTTGCCGAAACGGGAAATAATATGTTTGGTATGAAGCCCGAAAGAGTTTTGGAAATCAACTCTTCGCATGAGGTTTTTAAAGCTATGGAAAAAGAATACGAAACGAATAAAAAATCCGACTTATTTAAAGAATACAGCGAGCTTTTATACGATGAAGCTTGCATACTTGAAAATTTGCCTTTGGATGACCCAAAATTATTCGCCGCAAGAATGAGCAAATTAATGCTTAAATTATAAATTTATATTTTATAAGGAGATTGCATTTTTAATATCGCTCTCCTTATTAGTTTATCGTCTATTAATCCGTAATATATCAAAATGTTGACTAAAAATATATTTATGTTATTATAAAAAGGCTTATTTTAAAATAAATAATGTTTGGAGAGCTGCCCGAGAGGCCGAAGGGAACAGTTTGCTAAACTGTCGTAGGAATTTTCCTACCGAGGGTTCGAATCCCTCGCTCTCCGCATCAAATTAAAAGAAAGTAAATCGGATTAAATATTAAAATGAAAATAATAATAATATTCTTAATAATCGTTTCTTATATAGTTTATCCTCAAGATACTAATAATATAAATACAAACGAAACGACTACAAATTTTTTTGATATTCCCGCCGAAACCGAAAATAATACTAATAACGAACCCGCGATACTTCAAGATATAAGAAACATTGAAAACAGAACTACAGTAAGCAATACGGGAATGTTTATAAGGGCAATTATAGGATTTATATTGACTTTAATTGGAATATATTTAGTCTTTATCTATCTTAAAAACAGAACAAAAAAAATATCAGGCTCGAACGAAATTATTAGAATACTCGCGACAACCTCTGTCGCATCAAATAGATATATTTCGATTATAGAAATAGCTGACGAAATGTATTTGATTTCAATATCCGACCATAATATTAATTTGCTTGAAAAAATAGAAAATAAAGAAATTAAAGACCAAATTAGAATGATGTATATAAACTCTAAAGAAAATGTTGTTGAAGATAGTTTTAAAAATATTTTGAATCAAACTTTATCAATATTCAAACAGCCGAAAATGAAAGAAAAAGACCCGCTAAAATACACAAAAGAAATAAGAGAAAGATTAAAAAATTTAAATTCTAACGATAACGAAGACGATAAAGAAAATTAATAATTTTTTTGGTAACCGCCCTACTTTTGTCATTACGAAGGAGTGAAACGACAGAAGTAATCGACTTTGAGCGGATTGTTTCGCTTGGCAACATACCCGCTTTAGCGCGTTCGCGATGACAATTTTTTTTAATGACTAAAATTTTTTCTTAAAACTCTTGATAAAAATAAAAACTTATGTTTTAATAATCGTAAATTAATTAAGAAGGTAGCAAAATGAATTACTGTATAAACATTAAGCAAAGCAAAGCAAAGCAAAGCAAAGCAAAGCGTGAATTACACATTTTAACCAAAAATTCTTTCAAAATATTTCTAATCGCATTATTATCGCTAACATTACTATTCTTTACAAGTTGTGGCAATGATAACAAAACAGGAAGCGAAAATCCAACATCTGGAAATGAAACGGGGAAGCTGGAAAGTGGTAGCGGAAGTGGAACAGACATAGGAACTGGAGGAAGTGGAACTGAAACAGACGAAACGGAAACTATTGAAATAGGAAATTTTCCTCCTCCTTTGGGAAAATATAGAGACAAGGATATTTATAAAGCATTTGACGAAAATCCATATTGGGATGATGCAAGTAAGCTGGATGTTGAAGTTTCTGAAGATGGGAACTCCACTAAAATAAAAGGATATGCTATGAGACCAAAAGAAGCTTCCCCTTTTGATTTTAATATTTCAAAATGGAAGAAGACAACTAAAGGCGAAAAAATAATTAAAGTCGAAGCGGAGATAATAATACCCATTCTTGAATGTTCGGATTTAAAAAATATTATTATTGTTTACGATTATGTTTCTTCAACTTTATATATAAGATTTATTAAACCTCTTAATGTAGGTGATAGGGAATACTTATTTAACGGAACCAAACAATCTTCTTAAATAATATATAATATTCTATTTATTGTTATCGTTTTATATATTGTATTTATTAACAAACAAATTTATAATTATTCTAAATAATAACTTTAATTAATATTAATAATAACGAGGAATTAAAAATGAAAAATAAAAATATAATTATTATAATGATAAGTCTATTTATTATTATTTCATGTAAGGATTCTTATGCGGCGATAAAATGGGAAAAAAATCTCGCTACGGCAATGAAAAAAGCGAAGAGTAAAAATATTCCGATTATGATAGATATATATACCGATTGGTGCAGTTGGTGCAAGGAATTGGATAAAAATACTTATTCAAATAACGAAGTGATTGAAACGGCTAAAAAAATGATTTCCGTAAAATTGAATCCCGAAACTTCCGAAGAAGGACAGGAAATTGCCAGAAAATACGGAGTTCAAGGTTATCCCGCGATTATTTTTATTAATGCGGACGGATTTGTTTTGGAAAATGTCGGCGGATATGTCGAAGGCGAAAAATTTGTTCCTTACATGAAAAACGCCATCGACAAATTGGGTAAAATCAATATAATACTTTCGAGTAGAGAGCCGAGTTTGGAAAAATTGGATTTATATATGGAATCGGGAAACGAAGAGGAAGCGACTAAAATATTTAACGATTTATTGAGCAAAAAATCAATCCCCGCGGAATCTATGCCAAAATATATTCTCGGTTTCGGTTTAATCAGAGCGCAGCAAAGCGATTACGAAGGAGCTAATATTTATTTCGATAGAATAATAAAAGAATATCCAAAGTCCGAAGAAGTTTATATGGCGCATTATTATAAAGCGGTTGGTATGATTTTATCGGGCGAGACTGATAAACCTAAAAAATATTTGGAAGAATTGCTTAAAAATGAAAATATAGAGAATAATATAAAAATCCAATATGAGGCTTTATTATCCTATATAAACGAAAAGTAGTTTTAAATTTTAATATTATGAAAAATATTATAATAACTATAAGCAGACAATATGGAAGCGGCGGCAGATTTATAGGCGAGAGAGTCGCAAAAAAACTAAATATAGGATTTTACGATAAAGAGTTTATAGATATTGTTGTGGAAAAAACGGGAATAAGCAGGGAAACCATAGAGGCAAAAGACGAAAAATTCACAAACGACAATATATTTTTTAGCGCGTTTAATAAAAAACATTTTTTAAGCCCTTTCAGCAATATTACGACATATTCCATTTTAGATAGAATATTCGATATACAAAGCGAAATAATAAAAGATATAGCCGACAAAGGTTCATGCGTAATGATAGGAAGATGCGCAAGTTTTATATTAAAAGACACTCATAAATGTTTTAATGTTTTTATTCATGCCCCCGCTAAAAATAGAATAGAAAGAATTACCAATCAATACGGCATAAAAATAGAAAATGCGGAAACTCAATTAAAGAATACCGATTTATACAGATATAATTATTGCAAATATTATACCGGAGAAGAATGGGGAAATATGGTTAATTATAATTTAACAATCGACAGCGGATATTTTAACGATGAAGAAAGTTGTAATATAATAATAAAGTCTATAAAAGAAAAAGGAATAAATTAAATAATAAAAAGATTATATACGGATATTATTATGAAAAAAATTATAAAAGATTTGAACGATTTTAGAGAAAGCGATTATTTTTCTTATGAAACGGAATGCAAATTATGGAAAGATAAAAATATATCTTTGATTATAGATTTTGGAGAAGAATCGAATAAATCCGAAGCGCTTAAAAAATATAAAGATAAAATTAACGAAATATTAAATTGGATTGACGCGAATAAAAAAGCCATTTCCGATTTTTTAATTTCCCATCAATGCGTAACTTTGGCGGAAGAATGGGTTTCTACAAATGAAAAAATTAACGAAGAAGTTGAAAAAAATTCTTATAAAAACGATATAGGCGAGATAATAAATATACCGATAACGGACGAAGATTTTTATAACGCTATGTATTTGGACAGCGTTTTGATAGATTTTGACGAAGACGAAAGCAAACCCGACACTACAATGCATATACTTTTTGAGCCCGATTATTTCAAAAAACATTCTTTAATCGTTTATCTGGACGGAGATAAAAATATAGAATACGGAGACATAGCGGGCTAAACCGAATACTTAAAAATACGGGTAAAAATATAATCGTATAAATCACACATTAAACCTAAAAGTTACAACATCGCCTTCTTGCATAATATATTGTTTTCCTTCGAGTCTTATTGCTCCAGCTTCTTTTGCTTTAACGAAACTTCCAAGCTCAAGCAATTTTTCGCAATTTATAACTTCGGCGCTTATAAAACCTCTTTCAAAATCGCTATGAATAACTCCAGCCGCTTCGGGCGCAAAAGCTCCTTCTCTAACAGTCCAAGCTCTCGTTTCATCCTCTCCCGATGTTAAGAAAGTAATTAATTTTAAGAGTTTATGTCCAGCTTTCGATAATCTTGAAACTCCAGATTCTTTTACTCCCAAATCTTCCAAATAGCTTAATCTCTCTTCTTCATCCAAATCTTGTAAATCCGCTTCTATCTTTGCGCTAAACGGAATTAATTCAATATTTTTTTCTTTAGAATATTTTTGCAATATAGCGTAATTAGGATTTTTTTCGGGATTTGAAAGTTCATTTTCCGAAAGATTCGCTCCAATCATCATACTTTTTGAAGTGAGCAAGAACAAAGGCTTAATAATTTCTTTTTCCGTATCCGTTAGATTTAAACTAAAAATCGGATTCGAGTTATTTAATTCGGGAAGTAATTTATTTAAAAGTTCCAATTCTTCTTCGATTGATTTTGCTTTTCCGCCTTTCAAAGCTTTTTTCTGTCTTTCTATTCTCGCGTTAATTGTTTCAATATCCGCCAATATTAATTCGGTTAATATAATATCCAAATCTCTTAAAGGATTTACCTCTCCGATATGCGTAATATTTCCGTCCTCGAAAACTCTAACGACATGCAAAATAGCATTAACCTCTCTTATATGCGACAAAAATTTATTTCCGAGTCCTTCGCCTTTTGAAGCTCCTTTCACGAGTCCCGCAATATCTACAAAATTAACGGCATTATAAACTTTCTTTTTCGATTTGAAAAGATTCGCGAGTTTGTCTACTCTTTCATCGTAAATTATAGCCGTAGCTTCGTTTTTATCTATAGTGCAAAATGGATAATTAGCGGCCTCCGCATGAGCGTTTGTGAGAGCGTTAAAAAGCGTTGATTTTCCAACATTTGGAAGTCCGACAATTCCTATAGATAAAGCCATAATTATTTTTCCTTAATTTTCTATTTTAAATTTGAATTATTTTTTAAATTAAAAGAATTATATAAAGGAATGGAATAAAAAACAAGAATTATTTATTAATTCAAAAGCAATCCTATTTAGAATTTGATAACTATCTTAATAACAAGGGGTAGTTACCCCTTGCGTTACAATTCAGAGAAAAGCGCCAAAATTCAACTGCACACAAGGGGTTTTGCCAACGGCACGCAGAAGCGAACCCCTTGTTGTTATATTTTCATAGATTTTAGTAAAAAAGCGAGGAATTAGCTTAAAAATTTTATAAAAAAGCCGA
>CAKVCG010000072.1 GCA_934725525.1 uncultured Brachyspira sp.
TAAATTCAAAAGGAGATTTTTAAAATGAATATTTTAAAAACAAAAAAATTATTTACCTACATGGTTGTAGGAGCTTTGGTTATGGCTTTATCTATAAGCTGTAAATCGAACGAAGACCCAAAAACAGAGGAAAAAACATTTGCCTCTTATGCGGGCACTTGGTGGGGTGACTTTGGAAAAGGAGTAGAGGAAGCTGTTATAATAAATACTGACGGCTCGTTCACAATTTCAGCAGCTAATATGCAAGTTCCTTCATCCGCTATAACAAAAAGCGGCGATACGAGTTATACTCTTAGTTATGAAGGCTTTACTATAACTTTTGATTTCAGTAGCGATAATCAGGCGACAGTTGATTTTGGAGGAGGTATTCAACTTCCTATTACTAGAAAATAATAAGATTAACAAAAGCAATTAATATAATTTCACGCAATAAAACGGGCGAGGTTAAGACTTCGTCCGTTATTTTTTTGTTTATAGATTGCTTCGCTTAGTTCGTAATGACGATTGAATTTATCATTGCAAGAAAACATTATGATTTTATTTATTGATAAATTTTTTAATTAAAATATAATAATTTAAATAAATTTCATTAATTAGGAGAAAATTAAAAATGAGCGTATATGATTATATCGTAAAAGATTATAGCGGAAAAAATGTTAAATTAAGCAAATACGAGGGAAAAGTTTTATTGATAGTAAACACGGCGACAAAATGCGGATTTACAAAACAATATCCCGCTTTGCAAGAATTATACAAAAAATATAAAAAAGAAGGTTTTGAAATTTTAGATTTTCCTTGCAATCAATTCGGCGGACAGGCAAAAGAACCGATAGAAGAAATATTAAAAATAAGAGAAGAAAATTACGGAGTGAAATTCAAATTATTCGATAAAATAAAAGTGAACGGAAAGGAAGCCGAACCTTTATATCAATATTTAAAAAGCGAAAAACCGACTGAAGAAGGCGTGGAAAAAATTCGCTGGAATTTCACAAAATTTTTAATCGATAGAAAAGGAAAAATCGCGGGAAGATTCGATTCGAGAGTAAAACCCGAAGAACTTGACGAAACTATAGAAAAATTATTGAAGAAATAAGGCGAAAATATGAACGATATAAAAATAGAGATATGCGTTGACTCGGTAGAATCATGCATAAATGCCGAGAAAGGCGGAGCGGACAGAGTGGAACTTTGCGGTAATTTATTCGAGGGCGGAATTACTCCAAGTTTTGGAATTCTGGAACTTGCAAAAGAAAAAATAAATATTCCAATATACGCTATGGTTAGACCGAGAGGCGGAGATTTTCTTTATAGCGAAATCGAATTTGAAGTCATGAAAAGAGAAATTAAAACTTTAAAATCTCTCAATATAGACGGAATAGTTTTTGGCATTTTGACTAAAGACGGGAAAGTCGATAAAAAAAGATGTTCAGAATTGTTGGATATATGGGGAGAAGGTAAAGCGGTTTTTCACAGAGCTTTAGATGTTTCGAGAAATTTATTTGAGTCTGTTGAAGATATTATTTCAATAGGCGGTTTTGAAAGAATATTGACTTCTGGCGGAGAGGCAAATGTTATGAGCGGTATAATTAATTTAAAAGAAATGATAAAAAGATATAACGATAAAATAACCGTAATGCCAGGCGGAGGAATAAACATTGATAATATAAAATATATAAAAGAAACCACGCAGGCGAAAGAATATCACATGGCAGCAAATAAAAATTTTGATAGTTCGATGGAATATAGAAACGAAAATGTGTTTATGGGCGGAGCTTTAAGACTTCCAGAATTTAGCGTAAAAATCACGGACGAAAATAAAGTTAAAGAAATAATTTCTAAAATTTAAAATATGAATAGAAAAAAAGAATTTACGGAAGCTTTAAAATATTCTTTTCCGATAACCGTTCCCGTTTTAATCGGTTATTTATTTTTATCTATCGCTTACGGAATATTAATGAAAGCGAAAGGATTTGACACTTGGCTCGCTTTATTTATGAGTTTAGCGGCTTATTGCGGAAGCATGCAATATATAGCGGCAAATTATTTATTTTTAGCGCCTTTCAATCCAATTTACGCTTTTATACTTACTCTAACCGTAAACGCTCGAATGAGTTTTGAAGGAATTTCTATGGTTAATAAATATAAAAGAACGGGAATATTCAAACCGTTTTTAATATTTCTTCTTACGGACGAAACTTTTTCAATTCTTTACAGCGCTAAAATACCAGAAAATATAAATAGAAAATATTTTTTATTCTTCGTTTCTTTTTTAGATTATTTTTATTGGTTTATCGGAACTTTAATCGGTTGTTTGCTCGGAGAGTTTATAAAATTCAATACTAAAGGTTTGGATTTTGTTTTAACGGCTTTGTTTGTAGTAATATTTGCGGAACAATGGCTTGAAAACGAAAATAAAGGAAGAATGGCTGCAATAATCGGTTTGATATGCTCGATTCCTATAATGATATTTAAAACTAATCCTTTTATAATTCTTACGATGATTTTAATATTTGCGGTTATAACTGCAATATACAATATAGAAAAATATAAAAATAAAAGAGATAAAAATGAACAATAAAGAATTATTGATAACGGCTTTAATTATAGCGGCGGCTACTTTGATTATAAGATTTTTGCCGTTTATGATAATAAGAAAATCGATATCCGAAAGAAAATATATAAAATTTTTAGGCGATATGATGCCTTACTCAATGATTGCGCTTCTCGTTATTTACTGTTTGAAAGATGTTAATTTAATAAAATATCCTTACGGAATTCCCGAACTTATTTCAATAGCGATTATAATTATTTTGCATATTGTTAAACGAAATGTTTTAATCAGCATTGGCGCGGGAACTGTGATTTATATGTTTTTGGTTCAAGCGGTTTTTATTTAAAAAATTTTTATTAAAAATTTATTTATAGGAGTAATTATGGGATTATACGAATATTTATCTTCTGGTTTCGGCAAAGCGGAAGATTTAAATTGCGCCGAAAAAATATTATACGGAGCGAATAAAATATACGATTTGGGAATAGACAAAAACGATTTGAAAATGGCGGCGGGATTCGGCGGAGGAATGGGAGTAGGAATTACTTGCGGCATAATAACGGGAAGCATTATGGCTTTTTCCAAAGCTTTTATAATAGAAAAAGGACATGAAAGTTCTTTTTTGAAAGAAATAGAATTGGAATTTATAACGAGATTTAAAGAAAAGATGGGAGAGACTAATTGCATTCCTTTAGTAGAAAAATATAGAAGCCCAATAAATGGATGCGATTATATTCTTTTTGAAGCCTGCAAAATTTTTGACGATATTATGAATAGATATTATAAAAAATAATATGTCATTACGAATGGTTTTGTCCAACCTTGTCATTGCGAGACAACTTGTTGGCGTGGCAATCTATTTTGTGTGGATTGCTTCGTTCTCCAACGGCGGACTTTAGTCTCGGCGATGACGATGCTTTTTTGACTTAACTTATAACAATCACAAATTCTCTTCTATTCTTACTTTCCGCTTTATTAAACATGTCGCATATATTTCCAATTTCGTCAATTATTATCTCTTCTTTTTCGGTAGTCAAATCTAAACAAAGCCCGACAATTTTATTTTTTGAATAAACTTTTTTAATAGCGTTCAATATTTTATTCATTCTATAAGGCGTGTCCAAAATTATAATTGGAATATTCAATTTTTTTAAATATATTAATTTTCTTTCTCTCTCTTTATCATCTCTTGAAAGCAAACCCGCGTAATAGAATTCTTTGAAATTAAAAGGCAAGCACATTATAGCCGCCGTTACAGCGCTTACTCCGGGAATTGGGCTTACTTTTATATTATTTGAATAACAATATTCGAGAAGTATTTTTCCCGGGTCTTCCAAAACGGGAGTTCCGCAGTCGCTTATTAAAGTCGCCGTTTCGCAATTTAAAATTTTTTCTATTATTTTGTAAATATCTTTCTGTTTCGTATGTTCGCTAAATTCTATTAATTTTTCTCTTTCAATATTTATATTCAAAGTTTTAAAAAGTGTTGTCGCTTCTCTAAAACTTTCGACTAAAATCAAATCGCTTTTAATCAGAATCTCTTTCAATCTTTTGGTATTGTCTTTATAATTTCCAATATCTCTTGCGGCAATATAAAGCATATAAATCCTTTTATTTAATAATCACAATATTTCTTTCTTTTTCTTTATTATTCAAATTTTTTATTTTGAAATTATATTTTTCAATATTTTTAATTTCTTCAAGCTCTTCTTTTATTTTATCCAATTTTCCTTTATATGCAATCAAAACTGAATTTTTATGTTTCAATCTTTTGAAAATTTTTAATAAAGTTTTTATATCGGAAAAAGCTCTCGCCGTTATAGTTTCGTATTTTTCTTTTATCTCGTAAACATTGACTCGTTTAATTTCAATATTATTTAAAGAAAGTTCTTTTTTTGCCATGTCTAAAAAATCGGCTTTTTTATTTTTCGATTCGCATAAAGCAAATTTTTTATTTTCGTAAACTATCGCCAAAGGAATAGAAGGAAGCCCCGCTCCAGAACCAATGTCGATAATATTGTCGCAATTTTTAAATATATTCAAAGCGAGCAAAGAATCTATAATATGTTCTTTAATAAAATTTTCTATATTTTCCGCTCCCGTTATATTAATATTTTTATTATAATCCATAACCAAAGAAGCGTATTTTATCAAAGCGACTTTCTTTTGATAATCTATATTCAAAAAATCAAAATGTTCTTCATACATATAAATAAAATTACCAGCCCAACTTTCCAGCTTCTCTTTTCGCGTTATCGCCAACTAAAACATTAGTTATATTGTAGCGCAATTCTCTTTTGTCGGATGCGCTTTTAATTATAAATTCTTTCGGATAAGGAATATTATTAATAGTCGTGTAAGAGCCTAAAGTTATATCAATCGAATGATTCATAAACGCTATAGACATATTTCTTATTCTATAAGTCGAAGCCGAAAATACTATTGTGTCGATTCTGTCGACGTATCCTATTTTTAGAGTATGCCAATTTTTGCCTAATGTTAAATTACTGCTTGATATTTTTTTGTCCAAATCTATGAATTTATAATCCAATATATCGGCGTAAACTTTCGGAAAACGCATTATTGGAGCTTCTAAATAAAAATTATTAAAATTATCTTTTATCGGCGCGTCCTCTTCGGCAATATTTAAAGTCATTTGATTTCTAATAACTTGAGCGTCCATTATCGCGTTTCCAAAAAGTCCGTCAACCGCTTTTAGATATTTGCTCGTTCCGTTCATATAATAATTAATAAGCAAAGGCATTTGGTCGACATCGTCTCCGCTGTAAAAAGCTCCGCCTGTAGAATATATCGAATTAAATGGAGATTTTGAAAATCTATCAAAAGCTTCTTTCATTACGCTTTCTTCTGTTTGAGAAAAAACCGTTTGAATTAAAATTGTTAATATAAACAATATTTTTTTTATCATTTTTACTCCTTAAAATCTTTATTATAAATTTTATTCTAAATTTTTGTTTATCGTTTCTATTCTATTTTTTATTCTCTCTTCTTCAAAATTAATAAAATTAAAATCTTTATATAAAGAAGAAATTGATTTTCTATAATATTTCAAAGCTCTCTTCAAATCTTTTTTGTCGTAATAAGCGTCCGCTATATGCAAATAAATTTCCGCTTCGGAATTATCGTCCACATATAAAGACGCCTTTAAGAGTTGTTTAAGAGCGTTATCGTAATCTTTTTTCTTATAATAACCGTATCCCAAAGTGTCCAAATAATGAGGAGATTTCGGCGATATTTGAATCGATTTTTTTGAAAGTTCTATTCCTCTGTCAATATCGATTCCCAAGTAGATTAAAACCCAAGCCATACTGTTTATATTATTTGCGGAATTAGTATCCATAGAATAAATAAAATTAACATATTCCATTATTGAATTCGTATTTGTAGTGGACATTGCGGTTATATAAGGAATATTTAATCTATATTCGTTCGTATTCGATTTATTATTTTTAAAATATATTAAATCTTCGTTCAAAAAATCATTCGCTTTTTCAATTTCGTTTTTATGCAAATTAATATAAGCTCTCAAATAACTATAAGAATATTTTTCTTTTTCAAATTTATTAACCGCTTGCAAAGCCAAATCGTATTCTTTTATATCAATTGCCGTAATAACAAAAGAAACCAATTCGTTTTCTTTTATTTCTTTATTTTTATTATTCAAAGCCAAATATTTTTCAAGCATTTCTTTTGCCATCTTAAAATTATTTTGATTCTGAAATTCTGACGCCGCCTGCAAATATAAATTATTAAATTTTTCCGTTTTGTCGTATTCGATTAATTTGTCTATATGATTTGGCAAAGCGTCTATATTTTTAAGCGCTAAATAAAAAGATATAATATCCATTTCGGCGTTAATTTTATTTTCCTCGTTTCCCGCTTCATTAACGAGTTTATAATAAGTTTGAATAATATCCAAATCTATTTCGTTTCTATCCAAATCGGTTTCTATCATATTTAAAGCGTTACTATAACCTTCGTTTTTTGCCGTTCTTATTATAGATAAAATTTTTGGAAAAAATTCGTCTTCATAATAAAATAATTCTTCGTTATGTTCGTTATATTCGTCAGCCATAAAACTTAAAAATAATGTCAAATCGGAAGTGTCATCGGTAGCCAAACTATTCGAGTAAGCCTCTTTATAATTTTCCAAAGCCTGATAGCTTTTTACGATTCCATACAAAATATTATATCTATCTACGGGATTCAAATCGTTCATATTTGCCAATTTTAATTTATTTAAAGCGCTTTCAAATCTGCTTAAATAAAATTCGCTCATTCCGTAATAATAACTATAATATTCCATATAATTATTGCTTGCGCCTTTGCTTGGAGAGACTTTCTCAAAATATAAAACCGCTTTCTCAAAATCCCTTTCGCTATAATAAATAAATCCGAACAATATTAAAACATCGTTATTATTATAATCTATTTCGTAAGCGTTATTAAGATAATATTTCGCTTTCTCAAAATCTCCGATTAAAAATATATTTCTTTCCGCAGCTCTTGTAAGCAAATAAACATCTTCGGGGTTATCAGCGATTAATTTGTCGTATATTTCGGAACTTTCTTCATATTCTCCCAAAGCTTCATGAGTTTCCGCCAAAGAAATATAGACTTCGTTATTTTGAATATATTTTAAAACTTCTTCCAACAATATTTTTGCGCTTTCCAAATCTTTAATAGAATCTTGATTCAATGTTTTTGAAGCCAAAGCTCTTTCTTTATGGAATAACGCCAAATTATAAGCGGCTCTCGCTTCCTCTTCGTTTTTTATATATTTAAAATTCATTTTTGTATTATTATCGTTTTGGTTATTTTGAGAGCTTTCTCCTGCGTAAATAACAAAATAAAAACAAGCGAATATTATAGCGACAATTTTGAAATTTATCATAAATATAAACAACTCCGATTAAGTTTACATAATTTTAATATATATTTTTAAATTTTTCAACGATTTATAACATATTTTAAAAGCGATTGAATAATTATTTGTAAAACTGTTGACAAAAATTCTAATCTGATGAAGGCAACAATAAGTCGGTTGATTCAGCTTTTATAACAAGAAATAGCGATACAAGTTATACTTTTATTTGCCATTGCGAGATTTATTTATAAATCGAAGCAATCCAATTTTAATAAAATAAATTTAAAAATTAAATTTATTTTGGATTACTTCGCTCGACAAAATCGGACTTTACTCTGTGGGCTTTTAGCCTATTCTCTCTCGGCGGTTGATAAAAATGTCCATGTAAAATTAAGTATCTCATGTTTGATATTATATTATAAAATTATTTGATTTGCAAGAACATAGATATACAAAGCGCCTCGTATAAAAATCAAAAAAATGTATTGTTTTAATAGAGCTTAAATAAAAAAAGACACCGTAATAAAATACGATGCCTTTTAATTATTTTATCTATTATTAATTTCAATTATTTTTTAGTAATATCTAAAGTTGTTGATTCTCCGTCAAGTCCCATTGTAAATTTCCCTTGAGTATAGCTAGTAAAAATAAAAGTAAAATTTGCGCTACCGTCAATGTTACTATACGAAGCGGTATAATTCGTGTCGTTAACTCTTGTTACTAAAGACGAAGGAATTATCAGGTCATCACTACCAGTAGCATCTCCTTTTAAACTAAAAGAACCGTTAGTATTTATAGTAAATATATTTCTTTCAGAGGCTTCCCCTTGAACTTTTCCCCACCAATTACCCGCATAATAAGATAATGTTCTTTCTTCTGCTCCTGTTTTATCCTTATTATCGCAACTTATTAAAAATAAAGCGATTAAAGATAAAATAATTGATAGATAAAAATTTTTTGTTTGTTCTTTCATTTTAGAACTCCTTCTTTTGATATTTATTAATTGTATACAAATTATAACATTTTAAAAAAAAATTTGTAAAGCATTTATTGTAAAAATTAAAAATATTTATTAATTAAATACGCTTGAAAAAATTATATTTATAGTATAGTATTGATTATCTTAAAAAATTAAAATTATTAAACGGAGCGAAAAATGGATTACAGTTCCACAATAAACTTGCCAAAA